>NZ_JBHVVJ010000017.1:0-136199 GCF_042883665.1 Arthrobacter sp. NPDC058192
GAGGGCCGCCAGGCGCCGGGCCGTGGGGGCATCGAGCGGGCCGTAGCCTTCGAGCTCCGCCGTGGCGGGCGTCCCGGTGCCGTCGGCAAGTCCGGCGCCGTCGGCGCCGGTCCCGAGGGCAAGGCCGGCGCCGAGGACCAGGCCAGTGCCGTCGGTCCCGAGGGCAAGTTCGACGGGGATGGTCACGATGACCTCGGCGCGGAACGCTCCGGCGCCTGGCTCTTCGGTTCCGCCGAAAAGTCGCTGGAGCAGTGCGTCGGCCCGGAGTTCAGAGAGCGTGCGGTGGCCGGAGACCGTGCGGGGATCGGGGGCGGCGAGAAGTTCGGGGGCGGCGGCGGGTCCGGGCAGGGCTCCGGGCCCTGCGGCCCGGGCGGCAGCCTGCCGGGCGTCGTTGTCGAGCCCGTTGAAGACGGCCAGCCCGGCTTCCGCGGCGAGGCGGGCGGTGAGCGTGCACATCCCGTCCGGCTCGGCGGAAAACCACACGCCGCGCTCACGCCGGGCGGCGGCCTTCCGGGCCGTGAGGCTCTCGGGGTGCAGGCACTCGCGCAGCCGCCGCAGGCAGGCCCGCAGCTCGGACGGCGTGCGGAGCCGGCCCTGCCGCGTCCGGGTGCGCCGCAGCGCCGCCGTGGAGAACTTTTCGGCCTGCCCGGCGGGGAGCGAGCGGGCCTGGTCGAGAATGACCCGGGCGTGCGCCTCGGAGATCTCCCCGGCCTCAACCGCCTCAAGGACCTGCCACTGGGACGTCGTCAGATCCGCGGCGTCATGCAAAAGCCGCGCCGCGGTGGCCTCGGAGAGCGCACAGGCGGTGGACACTTCGGCGACGGCCAGCGCATGGGTCTCGTCCCCGCCGAAGCGTACCGGCTGGTTCTCCTGCCGCCGCGGCGCTTCTTCACCCATCGCTTCCTCAGCCCGGGCCAGGGCCCGCACTTTCTGGGCCGTTGCCCAGGCGATGACACGGTCCGCGGACGCCGCCACCCGGAGCGCCCCATCGGCCGTCAGGAAGGAAGCGAGCGGAAGACTCACCGTGCCGACCAACAAAGAATCCTCCCGGTCAGTGAAGGCCACAGCCGGAACCCACGCATCATCATCCGTCACAAACGCCCTGGCTTCCACACCCCGCCCTCCCTTCCGACACTCCGCTTCCCGGCGCCCCGCTTCCGGATACTTCCAATCTAGGGGGAGGCTCCGACATTTGAAGCCGCCCGCGAATAGTGCGCTTTTGGATAGGGCCGCAGATGGGCGGAGTTCGGCGAGGGGATCATGTTCGCGCGTGTGGAGGGCGCCAGATTTGGAGCGGATTGCCAACCCATTTACTGTTAGCCGGAACGGCCTCGGAACGCATGACCAGTGAGGCTGCGCCCACTGTCGCCCCGGTGTCGAGGCTGCTTCCCGGGAGTGCGATGCTATTGGGGCCAAGTGTCGAGTTCATTCCGAGATCGATTTCGTCCAAACGCATGATTCGGTCATGAAAAAGATGCGTCTGTAGGACACATCCCCTGTTGACGGTGACGCCGTCGCGGAGAGTAATGAGGTCAAATTCTGGAAGGCTGCGCGTCTCGCACCATACCCGCCTTCCGACCTTCGTTCCCATGGAGCGAAGCCAGAAGTTAACAATGGGTGTGCCAACACTCATGCCGATCAGTTCGCCAGCCAGTGATTCGGTGAATACATCAGCCAGTTCGGTGCGCCAGACAAACGAACTCCATAAGGGATGCGCGGAAGGCCGGATTCGTCCAACCAGAGCCCATTTGGCCGCCAAGGCGACAAGGCACGACGCGACCGCGGTGCATAGAACCACAAGACCAGATAGCAGAATCGTAATCACAAGACCTGACTGCAAATACGCGGAGGCTAGCACGTAAAGCGCGGCCAGGCCGAGCCACGCAGTGATGATCGTGGGCACCACACGGCAGACCTCCACCGCCCCGCGGGCGGCGACAAGGCGGCGCGGCGGGTTGTACGTCCGGGACGGATCGCTGTGGTCTACCGAACGGGTCAGCTTCATGGGCGGCTGACCGAACCAGGACGTTCCTTCCGGCATATAGTCGGGAGCCGAGGACAAGACTGCGATCAGGGATTGATCCGGCACGCGGCGATCCGGGCCAACAACCGCGGAGTTGCCGAGGAAAGATTTTTCTCCGACACTGGCATGTCCAAACTGCAGCCAGCCTCCCCGGACGCGCTTGAAGGAGACCAAGGAATGGTCTGCAAGGAAGGAACAGTCGAGAAGACTTGTCAGGTGGGGCATGGTTTCAACGGTGGATATTTCAACACGCTTGCCAACGTTGGCGCCGAGCAGTCGCATCCATCCGGGCGTGAAGAGGCTTGCGTAGATGGGATATGCAAAGATGAGTGCCCTCGTAAGCAGCAGATCAGTCAGCCACCCAGCCCAGGCCGCGGACCCTGCCGACGGATGGAATCCGGGCGCAATCAGGCGGCTTAGTGCCCGGACAAGGCCCGCCGTAATGAACAGGTAGGTCGTTGAGGTGAAAATGACGGCCAGAGGTGTCCACGCCGCCGCAGTCCGGAGGGTAATGTCGAGGCTTCCGCTGCTGTTGCCTGCCACGAAAATCAGCATTGCCGTGGGCAGCGCGGACAGGGCCATGATCGGGGCTAAACCGAACAACGAAAGCGGGTAGACCAGTTTCCCGACGCCTTCCGAACGCCGGGGAGCCGGCGTTAGCGGCCATCCGTTACCCGCCACGCCGACGTGCCGCATCGGTGAACCGGTCCAGAGCTGTCCGTTCGGAACGAATCCGCTGACGCACGTTCCCGGTGCAATTTCAGCCGCGGCTCCAATGCGAGTGCCGGGCAGGAGGGTTGATCGGGCGCCCACTGTTGCATTGCTGCCTATATCGATGCGCCCTATTTTCAGGGCACTACCGTCGATCCAGTAGCCGGCCAAGTCCACACCACGTTCAATGGACGCATTTGCTCCGATGACTGCCATCCCGGTCACAGGCGGCATGGCATCGAGGTGCACACCCTTGCCGATGTGGCACCCCAACGCCCTCGCGTACCAGGGCGCAACGGGTGTACCCATCATGGATCCGAGCGCGCAGTAGGTGATAATACGCTCCGTGGCCCACAGCCGTACATGAACAAGGCCGCCTCTGGGAAAGCTGCCCGGACGAATTCCATGCATCAAGATGCGTGCGCAGACCACTGCGATGCTTAAGCGGGATGGGGCGCTGAAGAGCACGAACCACGCAGCCAAGGTCGGCAGCACCGGGGGGTCGGGCGCCCAGGTTGCACCGATAATCCGCAGGATCAGACTGGTGACCGCCAGGCCAGTGATGTACTTCAGGCCAGTGACGTAGTACAAGCCCAGGATCAGCGGCAGTTGAAGCAACCACGTCCACCTCGGTGTCGAGGTGGGTTCGTCCCCATCCCACGCGGGAGCGGACAGGCCGTCGAGGTAATCCGCCATGGGACCGAGAGCGGGGATGGCGTAAATATCTGCAATGGACGCCTCGGGGTGCCTTGTCCTGACTAAGGAGATCAGCTGTGCCGCGGCGACGCTACCTCCGCCGAGGGCGAAAAAGTCGCTATCCATTGCGAGGGGCGAGGGCCCGAGAATGTTAGTCCACTGCTCTGCGAGCCACGCAGACGTACCGGCAAGTTCCGGTGCTGAACCTGCAAGCAGATTTCCGGGTAGCGGCCAGGGGAGGGACTTCCGGTCGACCTTGCCCGAAGCTTGGATTGGCAGCGAATCAAGCACGCCCAAGGCAGGCAGTAGTTGCGCGGGCAGCATCTCCATAAGCCGGGCACGGGCGCGCACCAGGTCGATGTATGTTCCCGGTTCAGGCACAACATACCCGGCAAGCACACTATTACCGCTGGGGGTGGTGCGGACGGCGCTGGCCGCGGCGGCGACGTTTGGGAGGCGCGACAGTGCTGCGTCGATCTCGCCCAATTCCACACGCCGTCCTGCAAGCTTCACTTGATCATCCGCACGACCTCGAAATACCAAGCCACGGGGGTCAGCGACCACCAAGTCACCACTGCGATACGCGCGGGACCAGCCTAAACCGGCCATCGGAGCAAATTTCTCAGCATCCTCCGCCGAGTCGAGATAACGGCCGAGCCCGACCCCGCCGATGACCAGCTCGCCTTCTTCCCCCCAGCGGACCGGATTCCCTTCGGTGTCCACGACTGCAAGATCCCACCCCGGCAGCGGAAGCCCGATCCGGTTCGGCTCCGTGCCATCGAACAACGCGGCGCAGGAGATCACGGTGGCCTCGGTGGGCCCATACGTGTTCCAGAGTTCCCGCCGCGAACCGGCCAGACGATTCATGAGGACCGCCGGGCAGGTCTCGCCGCCAAGAATGAGGAGCCTGATACCTTCGAGGGCATCCGCGGGCCACAGAGCTGCAAGCGTCGGCACTGTCGATACCGCAGTAATGTGACGCTGAACGAGCCAAGGTCCGAGATCCGCGCCGGAGCGGACTAGTGTTCGGCGTGCAGGAACCAGACAGGCGCCGTTTCTCCAGGCCAGCCAGATTTCCTCACAGGATGCGTCGAAGGCCACGGACAACCCGGCCAGGACCCGGTCGCCTGGGCCCAACGGGTTGCCCCGGCAATATATTTCAGCCTCCGCGTCGGCCCAGGCCGCTGCGGCCCGGTGCGTAACTGCAACCCCTTTCGGCTTGCCGGTTGATCCGGAAGTAAAAATGATCCACGCGTCATCCTCTGCATGCGGCTTCCGACAGTGGCCCCGTGGCCGGCATACAGGGATGAGGGTGATTTCGAGATGCGGTCCGATTACTGCGCAGACGCGCGCTTCCAGCCACACGGTCTCCGCGCGTTCATCCGGTTCTTCCATATCGACCGGGACGTAGGCAGCGCCGCAGGCCATGATGCCAAGAATGGCAAGGTAAAGGTCCGAAGATCCCGATTGCGCCCGGACGCCCACCCGGTCCCCGGCCCCGATGCCCAGGCCCCAAAGGCGCCGGGCGAGGGCTTTCATCCGCGAACCAAGCGCTGCATACGTAAGGCGGACGGATCCGTCGTCAATGGCTGGCGATTCGGAATGCGTTGCGACAGTTTCCCAAACGACGTCTATCAGCGTGCGGGCACGGTGTGCCTGAGCGCTTGGGTACACCGCGGCATCCGGTGGTATCAGGGGGCAACTCGGCCGGGGGTCTTCCGAAGGAACGCCCATCACGCTGACCTAACTGCTGATCTCTTCGGCTTCGTCCGTAGATCGTTTTGTTGAGTGCGCATGTTCTTGTTCAGTCTTTGCCGCCTCAAAACCCGCTCGTACTCGGCAGAGTTCCGCGCCGGGAGCCGGCATTGAGATGGATTCTTTGCAGGCTAGGGGCGACGCGGTGCACGAGGACAGAGTCTTGCGGCCCTTGGCGGAGCGAGCGACACGGCTCAGCGGGGCCTGTCGCCACCCAGCTCCTCCAGACCGGAGGACCCTCCCTGCGGTCCGGCAGGACGGGCCCAGGACCGACTGTTTTGGAGTTTTATGGGTCTTCCGGCGCAGTTCTTGATCAGGAATTCCGCAGTATCGACGTTCCTGCTCGCAAGCACTCTTTCTCTCAAGTAGCGTGGCGCCCGGTTGGCTGTATAGGGCGGCCTCCGACCACTGAACGTCCCGCTTTCTGAAAGGCCTCTCTCATGGCAAGAATCTTCTCCTTTCTCGGTGCCCTGGGCACCACCACCAAGGCTGTCGCCGTAGCCTCAGTCGTCGTAGCCGGCGGCGGCGGGGTAGCGATGGCCGCCACCGCCGAATCCACCGAGCCCGTCTCCGTGGTCTCCGAGGCCCCGGCCGAGACCGTCGATCCGGTTGAGCCTGCGCCCGTGGATCCCGCTCCGGTTGAGCCTTCGCCCGTGGACCCGGCTCCGGTCGAGCCTGCACCTGTGGATCCCGCTCCGGTCGAGCCCGCGCCTGTGGATCCCGCTCCGGTTGAGCCTGCGCCCGTGGACCCGGCTCCGGTCGAGCCCGCGCCCGTGGATCCCGCTCCGGTTGAGCCTGCGCCCGTGGACCCGGCTCCGGTCGAACCCGCGCCCGTGGATCCCGCACCCGTGGACCCGGCTCCGGCTGAACCGGTGCACGTCGACAACTCCGCTTGGGCCCACCAGAACGCCGCCGCCAAGCGGGCCGCCGGCCAGGCGAATGCGGCAGAGCACCGCAGCCCCAAGGCCTCCACTTCGGCAACGCCGTCCCACGGCGCGGGCTCGGCCGTCAAGGCGTCCCCGGCCGCGAAGGCTAAGACCCACGGCAAGGCGAACAAGAACAAATAGCCCGCCTGTGCAGGGCCCCGGACCTCAAGGGCGGGTTCTAGCCCCAAGGGTTCCGGGGCCTTTGCGTTGCCCCGCACGGATCACCGCATGCACCAGAAACCACCTTCAGCAATCGCCGGGCAGCAACGGGTCGATATCAGGCAGCCGCCCCCTGGAAGTGGGCCTCGATGATCCCCTTGATGTCCTCGTGGCAGCCGCCGCAGCCGGTGCCGGCGCGGGTGGCCGCCGAAACTTCGGGCACGGTGCCGCATCCCTCGGTGACCGCGGCGGCGATGGCTGTCCCGCTGACGCCCGCACAGCGGCAAACCGTCCGGCTGGGGTCGGCAGCACGGGGAGAAGCCGGCTGGTCCGGGCCATCCAGGCGCAGCAGCAAGGACCTGTCGGCGGGAAGTTCGGCGCCGCGTTCGAACAGTTGCACCAGCTCGGCAGAGGTGCGCGGCATGCCCACGGCCACGAGGCCCTCGAGCACGCCGGCGCGGGTGGTCATCTTGACGTAGCGGCCGTGTTCGGGGTCCGCCCACTGGGCAATCTGCAGCCGTGCCCGGCCGTTCACCGCCCCGGCGGTGAGGGCCTCCTCGTCCCAGGGGTCCGCGGAAACATCACCGGCGACGGCCATGTTCATGCCACGGGCCTTGAGGACAATGACGCCCGGCTTCTCCATGGGCAGCTCGGGCAGGGACGCAGCCGCCTCCACGGCGCCGGCCTGACGCGCGCCGTCGCCGGCGCCGGAACCGTCAGCGGTTCCCTCGGCAAGGAGGGTCAGGTAGTCGGCCAGCCACTCCGCCTGCCGCCAGCCCGGTGCGACCAGCCCGGAGGGTCCGCGGGCCGTGCGGCACTCACCGCAGGAGGGATCGGGGCAGCGGACTTCGGCGCAGTCGCCGATGGCGAAAATGTGCGGCTCGTGGTGCGCCCGGAGCTTGTGGTCCACCAGGATGCCGGTGGCCGTGGACAGCCCGCAGCCCTCGGCAAGTTCCACCCGCGGCCGGACACCGCAGGACAGGACCAGCAGGTCGCCGTCGATCGCGGAGCCGTCCTCGAGCAGCAGGGCGGAGAAACCGCCGTCGGGCGCGTTGTGCTCGACGCCGGTGGACCGGGCGTTGCCGGCCACCCGCACGCCGCAGTTCCGCAGCGAAGCGGCAAGCACCGCGCCGCCGCCGCGGTCGATGTTTCGTCCCAGCGGGTGCGGGCCGTTGTGCACCACGGTCACCGTGGCGCCCTCTTCGGCCGCGGCCAGGGCCGTCTCCAGCCCGAGCACGCCGCCGCCCAGGACCACCACGCGCCTGCCGCCGGCGACGGCCGCACGCAGCACGGAAGCATCGCGCAGGTCGCGCAACGCGGTCACCCCGGCGGGCAGCACGGGGTGCGCCGGGTCAGGATTCAGGCCGGTTAGGTTGGGGATCACCGGGCGGGAACCGGTGGCGAACACGAGCCGGTCGTAGTGCGGCGTGGTTCCGTCGGTGAGGACCACCTGCTGGCGGGCCCTGTCCACCCGGCGGACGCGGACGCCGAGCCGCACGTCCACGCCGTCGGCGATCAGCGCGGCGGCATCGGAGAGTGCCAGCGCCCCGGCGGTGGTGCGCCCCACGCCAAGGTCGGCCACCAGCACCCGGTTGTACGCGGCGTCGGACTCTTCGCCGATCACCGTCAGGTGGGCGAGCCCGCTGCGCACTGCGGGCAGGAGCTCATCAACCAGCCGTGCGGCCACCGGACCAAAGCCAACAATTACTATCTGCTCACTCATGAGGCCTCCGATGTCTGAAAAACGCTGCTCTGGAGTGCGCTGGTGGCCACCCGGACCCACACCTTGTTGAATTTGAACTCGGGCATCCCGGAGATGGGGTCCGTGGCGGCCTCGGTCAGCCGGTTGGCGCTCTCGAGTTCAGGGAAGTGGAACGGCAGGAACACCGTCTCGGGCCGGATGTCCGTGCTGAGCTCGGCCCGGCAGAGCACTTCGCCGCGCTCGTTGGCGACCGAGACGAACGAGCCGTCGGTGATGCCCATGGACGCGGCAGCGGCGGGGTGGATCTGCATTTTGGCCTCCGGCTGGGCGGCGAGCAGCTCCGGCACACGGCGCGTCTGCGCCCCGGACTGGTAGTGCTCCAGCAGGCGGCCGGTAATGAGCGTCATGGTCTTGGCGCCCGGGTGCGGGTTTGCAGCCGGAGTACGACGGCGGCGGGGCGCCACCGGGGTCAGGACCGCTTTGCCGTCGGCGTGGGCAAACGCGTCGAGGAAGAGGCGCGGTGTGCCGGTGCCGCCGGCGGGGAAGGGCCAGTAGGCGGCTTCGCCGCGGTCCAGCATGGCGTAGTCAATGCCGGAGTAGTCAGCGAGTCCGCCGGCGGAGGCCAGGCGAAGCTCCTCGAAGACCGTCTCGGGGTCCTCACTGTAGGTCGACGGAGCCTCGAGCAGTTCCGCCAGCCGCGCCATGATCCACAGTTCGCTGCGGGCACCGGCCGGGGGAGTGAGGGCCCGGCGGCGCCGGAGGACGCGCCCCTCCAGGTTGGTGAGGGTGCCTTCCTCCTCCGCCCACTGGAGCACCGGCAGGATGAGGTTGGCCTCGGCTGCGGTCTCGGAAACGAAGAAGTCGCAGACCACCAGGAAATCCAGGCTGCGGAGCCCCGCAATGGCCGCGTTGGCATCGGGGGAGGCAACCGCGATGTTCGAGGCGTGCACGAAGAGGCACCGGACGCCGTCGGGCTGTCCGAGTGATTTCAGGAGCTGGACCGCGGGCAGGCCGGGTCCGGGAATGAGCGATTCGGGCACGTCCCAGACCTTCGCCATGTGGGCGCGGGCGGCGGGGTCGGTGATTTTTCGGTAGCCCGGGAGCTGGTCGGCCTTTTGGCCGTGCTCGCGGCCGCCCTGGCCGTTGCCCTGGCCCGTCAGGGTGCCGTAGCCGCTGCGGATCGAGCCCGGCAGGCCAAGCAGCAGGCCCAGGTTGATCGCGGCGGTGGCGGTGTCCGTGCCGTCGACGTGCTGTTCCACGCCCCGGCCCGTGAGGATGTAGGCACCGCCCTTGGCGGCGCCGTCGGCCAGCCGGCGGGCCGTCTCGCGGATCAGGTCTGCCGGCACCCCGGTCAGGGACTGGACGCGTTCGGGCCAAAAGGCGTTGACGCTGCGGGCCAGGGCTTCGAAGCCGCTGGTGCGGGTGCGGATGAAGTCGGTGTCCGCCAGGCCCTCGTGGATCACCACGTGGGACAGGCCCAGGAGGAGGGTGAGGTCGGTGCCCGGCAGGGGCTGCAGGTGCAGGCCGCCGCCGTCGGACGTGAAGGCTGCGGTGGCGGACCGGCGCGGATCCACCACAATCAGCCCGCCGGCGTCGCGCGCTCCCTGCAGGTGCTGCACGAAGGGCGGCATGGTCTCGGCGACGTTGGAACCGAGCATCAGAATGGTGCTGGCGCCGTCGAGGTCCTCCAGCGGAAACGGCAACCCGCGGTCAACGCCGAAGGCCCTCGTGCCGGCGGCGGCTGCCGAGGACATGCAGAACCGGCCGTTGTAGTCGATCCGCGAGGTGCCCAGGGCCAGGCGGGCGAACTTGCCCAGCTGGTAGGCCTTCTCGTTGGTGAGCCCGCCGCCACCGAAGACGCCGACGGCGTCCGCGCCGTAGCGGGCGCGGGTTTCCTTGACGGCCGCGGTGATGAGTGTCAGGGCTTGGTTCCAGCTGACCGGGCGGTGGACGCCGTCGGCGCCCTTCAGCAGGGGCTCGGTGACGCGTCCGGGGTGGTCCAGCAGCGAAGCGGACGTCCAGCCCTTGCGGCAGAGCCCGCCGCGGTTGGTGGGGAAATCCCGCCCGGACACTTCGAGGAGCGGTCCTGCGGGGGTGGGCGCTGCTGCGGTTGGAGCGGGTGGAGCCGGCACTGGGTCTGACCCCGGCTGGACAGCCGGGGTCAGAGCCGCTGGGGACGTCAGCGTCATGGCGCACTGCAAGGCGCAGTAGGGGCAGTGCGTATCGGCGCTTTTGGTCATGTTAGACGTGTCCCATCGCGTTTCGGTTGGCGTTGCGGATGTAGCAGAACCAGCAGACCACCAGCATCAGGACGTACGCACCGACGAATCCGTAGAAAGCGGGCGTGTAGGAGCCGCTGGCGGTGTTGGAGGCGTTGAGCACCTGGGGGATGACGAATCCGCCGTAGGCGCCGATGGCCGAGATCAGGCCCAGGGCCGAGGACGCGAGCCGCTGGGTGGCTACCGTGCTGGCACCGGAGCGGGCGGCCCGGCTGGAGGTGGCGAAGATGACGGGGATCATGCGGTAGGTGGCGCCGTTTCCGAAGCCGCTGGCGGTGAAGAGGAGCAGGAACAGGAACAGGAACAGCCAGAAGTTTTTCAGCGGCAGCGTCCAGATCATGCTCAAGGTGATGACGGCCATGGCGGCGAAGGCAGTGATGGTCATCCGGGCCCCGCCCATCCGGTCGGCGAGACGTCCGCCGTAGGGGCGGGCCAGGGAGCCGACCAGCGGGCCGAGGAAGGCCAGGGACAGGGCCACCGCGCCGACGGAGATGGCGGAGAACGCCGGGAAGTAGTCCTTGATGAGCTTGGGGAACACGCCGGCGAAGCCGATGAACGAGCCGAAGGTGCCGATGTACAGCAGCGCCATGACCCACAGGTGCGGTTCCTTCAGTGCGGCCAGCGAGCCCGCGACGTCGCCCTTGGCGCTGGTGAGGTTGTTCATGTACTTCCAGGCACCGAAGGCCGCCAGGAGGATCAGCGGGACCCACATGAAGCCGGCGACGGGAAGGTTCACGGTGCCGGCTGCCAGGAGGGTGATGGCGATCGGGACGGCCAGCTGCGCGATGGCGGCGCCGAGGTTGCCGCCGGCGGCGTTCAGGCCCAGCGCCCAGCCCTTTTCCCGGGCCGGGTAGAAGAAGGTGATGTTCGCCATGGAGCTGGCGAAGTTACCGCCGCCGAAGCCGGCCAGGGCCGCCACGAACAGCATCACACCGAACGGGGTTGCCGGGTTGGCCACGCACAGGCCCAGGCCGATCGCGGGCAGCAGCAGGAGCAGGGCTGACACGATGGTCCAGTTGCGGCCGCCGAAGCGCGGCACCATGAATGTGTAGGGGATCCGCAGCGTGGCGCCGACGAGGCTCGGCATGGAGATCAGCCAGAAGATCTCGTTGGTGGAGAACCTGAAACCCGCGGAGGGCAGCTGGACCACCACGATCGACCAGAGCTGCCAGACCACGAAACCGAGGAACTCCGCGAAGATGGACCAGTTCAGGTTGCGCCGGGCGATGGGGCGGCCGGTCGACTCCCATTGCTCCTTGTTTTCCGCATCCCAGTTGGCGATCCAGCGGCCGGGCCGGTGGTCGAGGGTAAGGGTGCCGGGACGGGCGGCGTCGACGTCTGCGGTGCCGAGTTCGGCGGTGCGTTCAGCAGTCACGGGGGAGACCTCCTTGGGGGTGTTGTCCTTCCAAGGTAGGGACGCCGCGTTTCAGGGACTGGCGCCGTTTATTAACGGGCTGTGACTTTTGCCTATCGGGGCCTTTGGAGGGGTGTGAGAATCGGTGTGGCTTCCATCACGTGAGACGACGACACGCGTCCAAATAGTGGAACATTTGTCCATTGACTGGACGGTAGGAACTATTATCAGACATATACGAATCCTTAGCCGGCGGCCCCGAGCATCGGGCTCTGGGGACATTTCCGTCCGGTCTTCATGAAAGCGCTACTACATGTCATCCACCGCAACCTCCGCGGAGCATGGGTCCGCCAAGCAGGTGAACTCGCGCGGCCGCGTGATCGTCGCCAGCCTCATCGGCACCACCGTCGAGTTCTACGACTTCTACGTGTACGCCACCGCTGCCGTACTGGTTTTCCCGAAGCTGTTCTTCCCGGGGCAGAACGAGACCACCCAGCTCCTGAGCTCCTTCGCCGTGTTCGGCGTCGCGTTCATCGCCCGCCCGCTCGGCTCGATCGTCTTCGGACACTTCGGTGACAAGTTCGGCCGCAAGGGCACGCTCGTGGCCTCGCTGCTGACGATGGGCATCGCCACCTTCCTGATCGGATGCCTGCCGACGGCGAGCGTCCCGGGCTGGGCTTTCTGGGCCCCGGCCCTGCTCGTGGTCCTGCGCTTCGCCCAGGGTCTGGCCCTCGGCGGCGAATGGAGCGGCGCGGCCCTGCTGGCGACCGAAAACGCCCCCGCCTCGAAGCGCGCGATCTACGGCACCTTCCCGCAGCTGGGTGCGCCGATCGGCTTCATCATCGCCAACGTGATCTTCCTGGTCTTCAGCTACACCCTGACCCCGGCGGCCTTCGAGGCCTGGGGTTGGCGCGTGCCGTTCCTGGTCAGCGCCGTGATGGTGATCATCGGTCTTTACGTGCGCCTGAAGCTGATCGAAACCCCCGCCTTCACCAAGGTCGTTGAATCCAACGAGGTAGCCAAGCTGCCGCTGGCGCGGGTCTTCAAGACCAGCTGGCGCCCGCTGATCCTGGGCACGTTCATCATGCTCGCCACCTACGTGCTCTTCTACCTGATGACCACCTTCACGCTGACCTACGGCACCCGCCCGGCCAGCCTGGAGGCGGCGAAGGCTGCCGCCGAAAAGGCCGGCAAGCCGATGACCGAGGCCGCGGCCGCAGCATTCGTCCCGGGCCTGGGTTACACCCGGAACGACTTCCTGTGGATGCTGATCGCCGGCGTTGTGTTCTTCGGCATCTTCACCCTGGTTTCCGGCCCGCTGGCCGAGAAGTATGGCCGGCGCAAGATGCTGATCTCCGTGACGGCCGGCATCTTCGTCTTCGGTCTGCTGTTCGTTCCGCTGTTCAGCGCCGGGTTCGTGGGCGCCATGGCGCTGCTGATCATCGGCTTCTCCCTCATGGGCCTGACCTTTGGCCCTATGGGTGCGCTCCTGCCGGAACTGTTCCCCGGCAACGTCCGCTACACCGGCTCCGCGGTCAGCTACAACGTCTCCAGCATCCTCGGCGCAGCCGTGGCTCCCTTCATCGCCGTGGCGCTTTGGGAACTGGCCGACGGCAGCACCGTGCTGGTGGGTGTCTACCTCGCGTCCATGGCCGTGCTGACGCTCATCGCGCTGTTCCTGAGCAGGGAAACCCGCGACCTGGACTACGAGAACAACGTGGCCTAACGCTCCGTCCCGGTTCCTACTGCAGATGCCCGGCGTGTTCCTCGGACACGCCGGGCATCTGCGTATCGGCCGGAAAGCAACCGGGCGGGAACGCGCGGCGCCGCCGGCCGGCTAGCTGGCGTACCGCTCCACGAAGTTCCGAAGGATCTTCATGGGTTCGCTGGCTGTGAAGCGCCTGGCGTCCTCCATCAGCATTTCGGCCGATTCCGGCGGGAAATAGCCGGCATGGCGATAGATGTCGATCCTGGTGACCAGGCCCTCGGCATCGAGCTCCGGGTGGAACTGGGTGGCGTACAGGTTGGTCTTGATCCGGAACATGTGCACCGGGCAGGCGGCGGAGCTCGCCAGGAGCACTGCGTGGGAGGGCAGAAGCGTGCACGCTTCCTTGTGGCCGGTGAAAGCCGTGAAGCTCTCCGGCAGCCCGCGCAGGAGGGGATCGGCCAGGCCGTCCGCCGTCAGCTTGATGGTCACGCCGCCGAGTCCTTCACCATAGGTCCGGTCGATCACCGCACCCTGATGCCGGCCCAGGGTGCCGACCCCGTAGCAGGCACCAAGGAAAGGGAAGTCCTCGGCGACGATCCGGTCCAGTAGCGTGGCGAGCTCCTTCTCGACGCGGTGCTGGACGCCGGTCTTGTGCCCGGGAGGGTCGCTGGATGTGAAGGGGCTGCCGCCCACGATGACCCCGGAGTAGCGGGAAAGGTCCAGCTGAGGCAGCGGCGCGGCTTCCATCCGGATGCGCCGCAGCTGCGCGGGTTCGAGCCCGCCGTAGCGCAGGTACGCCCGGTACTCGTCGTCGGCGGCGTCGTTCTCGGCGCGGGAGGCCAGCAGCAGGAATGGCTTCACAGACCCAGTCTGCACGGGCAGGACACACGCGCGCCAGAGGCGCGCCCGCGTCCTGCCGTGCCCCGGGGGTGGCGCTGGGTAACTACTCGGGCGCGCCGTCTTCGATCATGGCGATCACGGCGCCGGCGGACACCGTCTCGCCGGCCGAGGCGGCGAGGCCGGTCACGACCCCGGCGCGGTGCGCGGTGAGGGGCTGCTCCATTTTCATCGCTTCGAGAACGACGACGAGATCGCCTTCCGCGACCGTGTCACCTTCCGCGACGGCCACCTTGACGATGGTGCCCTGCATGGGGGAGGCCAGCGCGTTGCCGCTCGCGGCCGCGGTGGCTGCGCCGCCGCGCGAGCGCTTCTTGACTTTGGCCGGCTTGGCTCCGCCCGTGTTGCTGACCGAGCCCAGCGACGCCGGGAGGACAACCTCAAGGCGCTTGCCGCCGACCTCGACGACGACGCGCTGGCGCTCGCCGTCGTCGGCCGCTTCCGCCTCGCCGCCGGTGGGGGTCCAGGCCGGAATGTCATTGACGAAGGCCGTCTCGATCCAGCGCGTGTGGACCTTGAAGGGGCCTTCGGCCGGTGCGAAATCAGGGTTGGAGACCACAGCGAGGTCGAACGGGATGACGGTGGGGATGCCTTCGACCACCATTTCCTCCAGTGCCCGCCGGGAGCGCTGCAGGGCCTGGGCGCGGGTGGCGCCGGTGACGATCAGCTTGGAGAGCATGGAGTCAAAGTTGCCGCTGATCACGTCGCCCTGCTCCACGCCGGAATCGATGCGGATACCGGGGCCCGTGGGGTTCTTGAGCGTTGTGATGGTGCCGGGGGCGGGCATGAAGTTCCGTCCCGGGTCCTCGCCGGTGATGCGGAATTCGATCGAGTGGCCGCGGACTTCCGGGTCGCCGTAGCCGAGCTCCTCGCCGCGGGCCAGCCGGAACTGCTCACGGACGAGGTCGATGCCGGTGACTTCCTCGGAGACGCAGTGCTCTACCTGCAGGCGGGTGTTGACCTCGAGGAAGGAGATGGTGCCGTCCTGGCCGACGAGGAATTCGCAGGTACCGGCGCCGAGGTAGCCGGCCTCCTTGAGGATGGCCTTGGAGGATTCGTAGAGGCGCTGGTTCTGCTCCTCGGTGAGGAAGGGGGCCGGTGCTTCCTCGACGAGTTTCTGGTTGCGGCGCTGCAGCGAGCAGTCGCGGGTGGAGACGACGACGACGTTGCCGTGGGCGTCGGCGAGGCACTGTGTCTCGACGTGCCGCGGGGCGTCCAGGAAGCGCTCGATGAAGCACTCGCCACGGCCGAAGGCGGCGACGGCCTCGCGCACGGCGGATTCGAAGAGCTCGGGGATTTCCTCGCGGGTGCGGGCCACCTTGATGCCGCGGCCGCCGCCGCCGAAGGCCGCCTTGATGGCCACGGGCAGGCCGAACTTGTCCACGAAGTCGAGGATTTCCTCGGCGGATTCGACCGGGTCGGCGGTTCCGGGAACCTGCGGGGCACCCACCTTTTCGGCGATGTGGCGGGCCTGGACCTTGTCGCCCAGCGCGGAGATCGCTTCGGGGGAGGGCCCGATCCAGGTGATGCCGGCGTCGATCACCTTGGCGGCGAATTCGGCGTTCTCGGCCAGGAAGCCGTAGCCGGGGTGGATGGCATCGGCGCCCGACTGGCGGGCGGCGTCGATGATCTTGTCCATCACGAGGTATGACTCCGCGGCGGTGGTGCCGCCCAGCGCGTAGGCTTCGTCAGCGAGCCGGGCATGGAGCGCGTCGCGGTCAGGATCCGCGTAGACGGCCACCGACGCGATGCCCTCATCGCGGGCGGCGCGGATGATCCGCACCGCGATTTCTCCGCGGTTGGCGATCAGCACCTTGCTGAGCCGGCGGGGAACTCCGGCTGCTGGTGACTGCGTTGATCCCGGCACGGTGGTGGCGGACTGCTCCGAATTTGCTGACAAGGCGTCTCCTTCTTTCCTTCAGGGAGCCTAGCGCGGTTTTGAGGGTTCCGCCGATATTACTTGCGGAATCCGCGCGTAAACGGCCCTTCCTTTGTAGGGTTGCCACAAAAGGCCGCCGAATTGGTGCGGTCAGTGCGCACCCTCGCCCGGCCCGCGCTCACTCCG
The DNA here is from genome assembly GCF_042883665.1 of Arthrobacter sp. NPDC058192. NCBI lineage: Bacteria > Bacillati > Actinomycetota > Actinomycetes > Micrococcales > Micrococcaceae > Arthrobacter > Arthrobacter sp. NPDC058192. Next base: position 16,276 of record NZ_JBHVVJ010000017.1, read on the forward strand.
CGCTCACTCGGCGCGGACGTCCGACGGGTCCACGGCGCCGGCGGTCCACAGTTCGGTGATTCCCACATTGGCCTGGCTGAGCAGCGCGCGGAGGGTGGAGATGGAGAGCCCGACGACGGTGTGGGGGTCGCCGTCGATCTTGCGGATGAACGCCCCGCCGTAGCCGTCAATCGTGAAGGAGCCGGCGCACTCGAGCGGTTCGCCCGTGGCGATGTAGGTCTCGATCTCCTCAGCGGTCATCTCCATGAAGTGCACCTCGGCGGAGGTCACCGAACCGAGGGTGGCCCCCGAGCCGCGCGCGGCGACGTCGCCGCCGTCGGCGTCTTCTGCGTCGGTGTCTGAGGCGGTGTCTGCGTCGGTGTCGCGGCAGTCGACGAGCCAGTGGCCGGTGTGCAGCACGCCCATGCTGCCGCTCATCCGGAGCATGCGCTCCCGGGCGACGTCGGCCGTGTAGGGCTTGCCGTGGGCCTCGCCGTCGAACTCGAAGACGGAGTCGCAGCCGATCACCAGGGCGCCGTCGGCCTCGGGCAGGGAGGCGACCGCCTCGGCTTTCGCCCGGGCCAGCAGCAGGGCCGTGTCGTGCGGGTCCGTGACACCGTACCGGGCCTGGACGGCGTCCTCGTCCACGTCAGAGACGAGGACCTCGTGGGCGATGCCGGCGTTGCGCAGCAGCTTGGTGCGGGCGGGGGACTGGGAGGCAAGGATGAGGCGGGTCACGGCTCCAGCCTAGTTGACGGGCTCCGGCATGGATCCGCGCTGCCCCTGAGAACCTCAGCGCGCGGCGACCTCCTCAGGCTCCGCTTCCGGTTCGGCTTCGGGCGAGGCCGCCGCGGCCGGTGCCGGCTGGCGGAGCTTCGCGCCCTCGACGTCGACGTCCGGCAGGACCCGGTTCAGCCAGCGGGGCAGCCACCACGCCTTGTCGCCGAGCAGGTACATCACGGCGGGGACGATCGTCATGCGGACCACGAAGGCGTCCACCAGCACGCCGAAGGCCATGGCGAAGCCCAGCGGCCGGACCATGTTCAGGTGCGAGAAGATGAAGCCGGCGAAGACGCTGACCATGATGATGGCGGCCGCGGTGACCACGGACGCGGCATGGCTGAAGCCGGTGCGGACCGCGTGCCTGGCCGGCTCTCCGTGCATGAACGATTCACGCATTCCCGAGGTGATGAACACCTGGTAGTCCATGGCCAGGCCGAACAGCACTCCGATCAGGATGATCGGCAGGAAGCTCAGCACGGCGCCCGGGTTTTCGACGCCGAACACGGTGCCCAGCCAGCCCCACTGGTAGACCGCGACGACGGCTCCGAAGGCGGCCGCGAGCGAGAGCAGGAAGCCGCCCGTGGCCAGCAGCGGCACCACGATCGAGCGGAAGACGAGCAGCAGCAGGATCAGCGAGAGTCCGACGACGATTGCCAGGTACGGGGGCAGGGCGTCGCCGAGCTTCGTGGAGACGTCGATGTTGCCGGCCGTCTGGCCCGTGAGGCCGATGCTGACGCCGGTGGCGTCCTTGATCTGGTTCTTTTCGGCGCGCAGGTCGGAGACCACCTTGACCGTGCTGGCGCTGGCGGGACCCTCCCGGGGAATGACCTGGAACACCGCGGTGCGGCGGTCCTCGCTCAGGGCCACCGGAACCGCGGCGGTGACGTTGGCCGTGCCGCGGAGGATGTCGGCGACGTCGAGCTGCTTGGCTGCGGCTTCGGCTTCGCTAAGCCCTGCGGGGAAGTCGCCCACCACCACGATCGGGCCCGTCATGCCCTCGCCGAAGCTGCGGCCGGTGACGTCGTAGGCCTTGAATGCCTGCGACTCGACGGGCTCGGACCCGCCGTCGGGCAGCGCGAGCCGCAGCTGGCTGGCCGGCAGCGCCACGATGCCCAGCAGCAGGACACCGGCCAGCAGCGCCAGGATGGGGTGCCGGGTGACGAGGCCGCCCCAGCCGCGGGTGCTGCGGCGTTCGTCCCGGGCGCGGTCCTCCCTCTCATGGGCGGGAGCGGCGTTGTGCTTCTCCGCCTTGGCCCAGGCGCGGCGGGAAATGAGCCTGGGGCCGATGAGGGACAGCACGGCCGGGGTGAGCGTCAAAGCGACGACGACGGCGACTGCCACCGTTGCGGCGGCGGACAGGCCCATGACGGCCAGGAAGGGGAGCCCCGGAATGACGAGGGCCGCGAGGGCGATGATGACCGTCAGGCCCGCGAACAGCACGGCGTTGCCGGAGGTGCCGGTGGCGAGGGCCACGGATTCCTCGCCGTCCATGCCGGCCAGGAGCTGGCCGCGGTGCCGGTTGACGATGAAGAGCGAGTAATCGATGCCCACGGCGAGGCCCAGCATGAGGGCCAGCATCGGGGAGATGGAACTCATGTCGACGGCGCCGCTGAGGGCGAAGGTGCCGCCGACGCCCACTGCCACACCCACCAGGGCCATCAGGAGGGGGAGCCCGGCGGCGATGAGCGTTCCCAGCATGACGATGAGCACCAGAGCCGCGATGGCGATGCCGAGGATCTCGGAAATGCCAAACAGCTCCGAGACGTCCTCGGTGATTTCCTTGCTGGCCAGCGCGGTCACGCCAGCGGAGGAGACCTCGTGGGCGATGTCCTGGACCTGTTGGCGCACAGCGGGGGCGAGCCCGTTGATCGAGGTCTTGAACTGGACCTGTGCGATCGCCGCCGTGCCGTCCTCGGAAACGAACCGCATGCCCTGCGAGGCCTCAAGCTGGCGCTTGGCCAGGGCAAGCCTGGCCGTACCGGCCCCGAGTTCCTTCGTCCCGGCGTCGAGCTTTGCCTGACCCGTGGCCAGGGCGGCCTTCTGCTGGCCGAGTTGGGCGTCGATCGCCTCCGGGGACAGGCCGGCTGCGGCCATCTGCTGCTCGGCTGCGGCCAGTTGGGCCTTGCCCGAGGCCAGCTGCGCGGCCGAAGCGTCCAGTTGCGCCTTCCCTTCGGAGGCCTGCCGCTCCCCGGCGGCAAGGTCCGTGATGGCCTTGTCCAGCTGGGCCTGGGTGGCGAACGGATCCACGGTGCCTTGAACATCCGGGAGCGTCTTCAGCTTGGCCAGGGCCGCTGAGACCGCGTCCTTCCCGGCCGGCGTGAACTGGCCGTTCGGCACCTCGAACACAATGCCGGCCGACCCGCCGGAGGACTTGGGCAGTTCCCGCTTCAGCTTGTCCGCCATCTGCTGGGTTTCCGTGCCGGGAATCTGGAAGTTGTTGGACATGGTGCCGTGGAAGGCTGCCGCAGCGCCGCCGACGGCCACCAGGACGGCGAGCCAGAGGGAAATGACGAGCCAGCGGTGACGGTAGGAGAACTTGCCGAGACGATAGAGCAAAAGAGCCATGTCAGTGCCGATCTGGGGAAGGGGTGGCGGGGGAGTGGGATGCGAAGCCGGAACCGAGCAGGCCCATGGAGTCGATCAGGAGTTGGCGGAGGGCGGCCAGCGAGGCCGGGCCGAGGTCGCCGCCGCGGCGGGCGAACCAGACGTCCAGGGCCGCCTTGCCGCAGGAGATGATGGAGCCGGCGAGGGCGCGCAGATACAGTTCGTCAATGTCTCCGCCGGCGGTTAGCGCAAAGCGTTCGCGGGCGGCGTCGATGATCTGTCCGGTGCAGTGGTCCCAGGCCTCGAGTTCGGAGCGGTTGAGCTGGGGATTGGTCTGGCCCAGGCTGTAGAGCTCGGCCACCGGTGCCACGGTCATGGGATCGGCCAGTTCAACCAGGGCCGCGCGGGCCGACTCCAGGATGGGTTCGCCGGCGGGCCGCAGCCGGAACTGCTGGAGCGCCGTGTCCAGGAAGCCGAACGTCACCGAGGCCAGTGCTGCCTCGGTGCTGCCGAAGTAGTTGAAGAACGTGCGGCGGGAGATCCCGGCCGCGTCAGCGATGTCCTCCACCGTGAAGTTTCCGGGACCGCGCGTCCGGAGCAGGTCCATGGCGGCGTCCGTGATGGCCTGCCGGGTGGCCGCCTTGTTCAGTTCGCGGCGCGAAGGGACAGGTTCGGGCTGGCGGGGGTCACCGGAAGACTGGCCCGATGCCGCAGGCGGTGCATCTGCAGGAGAAGGGGTTGAAGGCACGCGCTTACACTACGTGCATGTTTGCACTCTGGGCAAGTATGGTCAGGGCCGGGGCGCGGGTGCTGCGTCCCCGGAGGTCAGGTAGATCGACTGGCCCGTGGCGCCCGGCTCGTCCCGGGTCAGCGGGATGGCAAAGACGGCGGTGCCGTAAGCGCAGATTTCCGTCCAATTCGTTCCGATCGCGGACGTATCGAAGCGCATCGCGATGATGGCGTTGGCGCCGCGCTGTTCGGCTTCTGCCACCATCCGGGCCATGACGTCCCGCCGGCTGTCGTAGAGGGCCCGGGTCATTTCCAGCACCTCTCCGCCGGCCAAGGACCGGAAGCCGGCCACAACCTGGGCGGTGATGTCCCGCGAGCGGACGGTCAGGCCCATGACCTCGCCGAACACGGCGTCGATCCGGTGGCCCGGGATGTCGTTCGAGGTAACGATCAGCATGTCCCAGAGCCTATCCAGTTTTCACAGCAAGATTCACAGGAACATGAAAGCTGGGAAACAGCTATCTCTGCTTGCGCAGGTGCAGACTGGAGAGGCTCATGGAGCAGACTTGCCCGGAAGACTAACAGCTACAGCGCCGTCACTGCGCGGCAGATCCAGGAGACAGCACATGTCACGCACAGCCAGAATCGCGCTCAGCCTTGGTGCCGCAGCCGTGGCGCTTGGCGCCGGGATCGGAGTCGCCGGGATCGCATCGGCCACCGCAACGCCCAGCCCCACGCCGGCCCCCACTTCCGCCGCGCCGGGAGACCACTTCGCCGACGGCCACGGCCTGCACGGCGGCCGTCACGGCCACAGCGGTGCGGCGTTCGGCGCCGGTGCCTCGGAACTCGCCGCAAAGCTGGGCGTCGACCAGACCAAGCTCACCGACGCCCTGAAAGCCTTCCGCGACGCCAACAAGCCCGCCACCCCGCCGGCCGAGGGGCAGCAGCGCCCGGACCGCGCCGCGAAGGAAAAGGCCTTTGCCGCCTCCCTGGCAAAATCGCTCGGCATCGATGAAGCCAAGGTCACTGCCGCCCTTGAGGAACTCCGCGCCGCCGAGCACGCCAAGCACGCCGCCGCGCTGAAGCCGCGGCTGGACCAGGCCGTGAAGGACGGCACCCTGACCCAGGCCGAAGCCGATGCCGTCACCAAGGCGGCCGAAAAGGGTGTGATCGGCGGACGCTGACGGGCCGCCCTGCCTCCTGGAAAAAGCAGCATGGAGAGCAGCAATTAAAGCCAAAACGACGGCGGGGTCCCCGGAAAATTCCGGGGACCCCGCCGTCGTTCTGGCCGCATTGGCCCCGCACAGCCGGTGCGCCGTGGCTTAGGCCTTGGCGTCTACCAGTTCGCGGTCCGCCGTCGAACCCGTTGCCGCGGTGGCGGCGGAAGGGGCAGTGGCAGCGCCGCCGGCCACATCGTCGCTGAACGGATCGCCGTTGCGCGCCGCGTTGTAGAGTGACTCGTCCAGGATGCCCTGGCGCTTGGAGACGATCGCCGGGATCAGGGCCTGGCCGGCCACGTTCACGGCGGTGCGGCCCATGTCCAGGATCGGGTCGATCGCCAGCAGCAGGCCGACGCCGGCCAGCGGCAGTCCCAGCGTGGAGAGCGTCAGCGTCAGCATGACGACGGCGCCCGTGGTTCCGGCGGTCGCGGCCGAGCCGAGCACGGAGACCAGTGCGATGAGCAGGTACTGGGTGAAATCAAGCTGGATGCCGAAGAACTGGGCCACGAAGATCGCTGCGATGGCCGGGTAGATCGCGGCGCAGCCGTCCATCTTGGTGGTCGCACCGAGCGGCACGGCGAAGGAGGCGTAGGCGCGGGGGACGCCCAGGTTCCGTTCCGTCACGCGCTGCGTCAGCGGCAGGGTGCCGATGGAGGAGCGGGAGACGAACGCCAGCTGGACTGCCGGCCACACGCCGGAAAAGTACTGCTTGACGGACAGACCGTGGCTGCGGACCAGGACCGGGTAGACCACGAACAGCACCAGCGCCAGTCCGATGTAGATCGCCACGGTGAACTTGCCGAGCGAACCGATGGTGTCCCAGCCGTAGACGGCCACGGCGTTGCCGATCAGGCCGACGGTGCCGAGCGGCGCGATCCGGATGATCCACCAGAGGACCTTCTGGATGACGGCGAGGGCTGAGGCGTTGAGGTTCAGGAACGGCTCGGCGGCCTTGCCCACCTTGAGCGCGGCGATGCCGACGGCGATCGCGATCACCAGGATCTGGAGCACGTTGAAGCTCACCGCGGTGGTGGCGACGCCGTCGGTGACAGTGGTGCTCGCCCCGAGGCCCAGGAAGTTCTTGGGGAAGAGCCCGATGAGGAAGGCCCACCAGTCGCCGGACTTGCCGGCGTACGTGGCTTCCTGGCTGATGCCGGTGCCGGCGCCGGGCTGCAGCAGCACGCCGAGCCCGATCCCGATCAGCACGGCGATCAGGGAAGTGATGGCGAACCAGAGCAGCGTGTTCCACGCCAGCCGGGCGGCGTTGGAGACTGCGCGCAGGTTGGAGATGGAGCTGACGACGGCGGTGAAAATGAGGGGGACCACGGCGGTCTGCAGCAGCGAGACGTAGCTCGAACCGATGGTCTGCAGCGTGGCGCCGAGGGCGTTGGGGTTCGTCTTGGTGCTGCCGGTGTACTTGGCCAGGAGGCCGAGGCCCAGGCCGACGATCAGGGCGGCGATGATCTGGAAACCGAACGATCCGGCCCATTTGGGCAGCTGGAACCCGGTCTTTCCAGCAGGTGCGGGGGTGCTTGTTTGAGTGGTCACCGGATCACGCTAGGGCCGGCGCCGTTATCACGACGAACGGATGTTGAGAAATGTTACAGCGTAACAAACGGGGCCGCGGCGCGGACTCCCGGCATTCTCCGCGCGGTTCCGGGCGTTTGTGAAGTTATTCCTTCCCGACGTGTGGCCATTGTCTCACCGCAAAGCGGGGGCAGCGGCATCCCCGACGGCCATGCGCGAGTGTGCAGTTCGCGGCAATGATTCACGGAAACACTGCCGGGAACTGCACACCCGCGCTAGGACCTAGCGGGCGCAGGCGGCTGCGACGCCGCCGCCTGCGTGGTAGATCATGTCTTGGTAGACCACGGAGGAGCGCACCGGGGCGTTGCTGGTAACCGTTTGAACCGTCGTCCCGCTGCGGGAGAGCTTGAAAGACGGGGTAGTGCCAGCCACGAGCGGAACCTTGAAGGACGTGAGTCCGGCCGGGGCATCCATCGTCTTGACGTTGCTTCCCTGCGTGATGGTCAGGCGGCCAGGAGTCTTCAACACGGCCACAAGTTCCACCTCGTTCTTTGCCGCGTCGCCGTTGGGGATGAACATGGGCGCGGGTTTGCCGTTGCGGCCGAGAGGGGTCTTCGAGTACGGCGCATTCGTTGTCTGCGACCGGTGGTTCCAGTACAGCGCATCCTGGGTCACGGTCGGCTTGACGCCGCTCTTGAACCACGAGATGTAGTACGCGGCCATGTCCATGACAGCGTAACCGCGTTGTTTGGAGGGAGCTACCCAGGATTCCGTGTAGTCGTTCCAGGTCATGAGGGCGACCGAGTCCGCGTTGCTGTTGATTGCGGTCATGAGTGAATCACGAAGGGTGGAACTGTTGGATGACTCCCAGTATTTCCCGGCATAGGCCCGGGAATCCTCGAACGCCACAGGCTGCATGTAGGTCTTGCCGCGGCGGTGGGCCTCGGCGCTTTCCTTGGCGAGGACCGGAACGTTACTGGCGATCCGCGTGCCCCACTCCGAATAGCCTGACACTGAGTTGTTCCAGTCCATCTTTTGCGTCCCGCCGCCCCAGGTGATGAAGATTGGAACGAGGTTTGTCTTAACGCCGGAGGAGGCGAGGCGGCTCCGAAGCCCGTCCCACCAGGAGGGCGTCTTGCGCTCCGGGTAGAACGGTGCGAGCACGATGCCGGCAGCATTCCGGTAGATGGCCGGGTCGTCCTTCACCTTCATGACGTCGTTGTAGACGCTGTCCGAGGTGGATCCGGCAGCGAGGTTAAAGTCCGGACTCAGCATGATCTTGAAGCCCGGATCCACCGCTTTGGCGGCGGCGAGCATGGCCGGCAGCTGGTTCCAGCGAACGTCACTTGAGGTGTGGTATTCCCAAATGAATCCGTCCAGGCCGGCGTCGACGGCCTGCCGGACCTCCTGTTCGAAGTCGACCTGCCGCCAGTTCGTCTGGGTGGCGCGCTGACGAAGCTGCGGACGGTCCCTCAGGTCATAAGCGCCGCCCGTGGAGTTATGGGAGTTGAACCAGTTGTTGTAGCTGTCGCGGAGCGGATCAGCATCCACCGAGAGCGGGAAAGGCGGGAAGTAGTATGCCCAGGCTTTCTTTGCTGACGTGTGCCGGTTCGCCGGGGCAGGCAGGCTGATCGGCAGGGGGTTGCAGAGTGTTGTAGTGGCAAGCGGTGCCGCCGACGGTGCGGCGGCCACTGGTGCCGCTGTCGCGGGTGCCGGGGCGCTGACCGTCGCAACGGCGGCGAGGACGGCGGTCGCCACGAGCGAGCCGGCGGCACGCTTGCGCCCCCCGGTCCGCGCACGCAGCGCTACGGCGGTTGGTGGTCTCAGGGTCGAGGCAAATTTCCTCATTGGGTGCTCCAATATGGGGTCTTTGTGCATTTCGGCCGGTGATAGCCGGACGCGGGTACGGGTTATTCACACGGAATCCGTTGTGGAAAACAGCTGCACCTGAGACCGAGGCGCGGAATAACTCCCGGAATGCGCGCAAGAGAAGGGCTGCGACGTGCCTGGGCGGCCAATGCCCACGCGCATGCCTTGACAATCAGGAACAGGGGGCCGCGGACGCGGCCATTCTTACCTGATGGCGACCCAGCCGAAACGGCGGAAACAGCCAGCATTTTGCGTCGCAGCCCCAGCCACCGACGTGGGTCAACTAAAACCCGGAAAATGTGTCACCCAGATAATAGTCGAATATCACAATTCGGACTACTTCACCTAGGAAAACGCCCGGAATGAGGACACGTTTAGGTCTCGGTTTTACCCGACGAGGGCGCTCCTGAGGGTGTCGAGGCCAACCGAGCCCATATTCAGAGCCTTGGTATGGAAGGCCTTAAGGTCGAAATCCGGGCGGGTTTCGAGCTCGGCCCGGATCTGTTCCCAGAGCCGCTGGCCCACCTTGTAGGAGGGTGCCTGTCCCGGCCAGCCGAGGTAGCGGGTGAACTCGAATTTCAGCTGCCCTTCGCTGATGGCAAGGTTCTGCTTCAGGAACTCATAGCCCTTGTCCGGGGTCCACGTTCCTGAGCCCCAGCGCTCGGGGACCTCCAGCTCAAGGTGCACGCCGATGTCGAACACCACCCGGGCCGCGCGCATGCGCTGGGCGTCCAACATGCCCATGTGGTCGCCCGGGTCCTTGAGGTAGCCCAGTTCCTGCATGAGCTTCTCTGCGTACAGGGCCCAGCCTTCACCGTGCCCTGACGTCCAGCAGACGTTCCGGCGCCACTTGTTCAGCAGCTCGCGGCGGTAGGTTGCGGTGGCGACCTGGAGGTGGTGGCCCGGCACCCCCTCGTGGTAGACCGTGGTGGTTTCAGCCCAGGTGGTGAAGGTGTCCTCGCCCGGCGGGACGGACCACCACATGCGGCCCGGCCGGCTGAAATCGTCCGAGGGCCCCGTGTAGTAGATGCCGCCTTCGTCGGTCGGAGCGATCCTGCACTCCAGGGTCTTCATGACCTCCGGGATGTCGAAGTGCACGCCCGCGAGATCGGCCACGGCCTTGTCGGAGAGCCCCTGCATCCAGGCCTGGAGGGCGTCGGTGCCCTTGAGCTGCCGAGCGGGGTCGGTGTTCAGGACTTCCTTGGCTTCCTCGATCGTGGCGCCGGGACGGATCTCTGCGGCCACCCGCTCCTGTTCGGCGATGAGGCGGTCAAGCTCCTGCACGCCCCAGGCGTAGGTTTCCTCCAGATCCACCGTGGCGCCGAGGAAGTCGCGGGAGGCCAGGGCGTAGCGCTCGCGTCCCACCGCATCCTTGGCGGGGGCGACGGGCAGCAGTTCGGACTCCAGGAAGCCGGCCAGCCGGGCGTAGGCCGCGCGCGCGGCGGCAGCACCGGCGTCGAGCTTTGACTGCACGCCCGCGGGCAGCGGGCCTTCCGCGGTCTTTGCACCTGCGGCGAGTTTCGCGAAGAAGCCGTCATCCGCGGCGTGCTTGGTGGCCTGTTCGACCACGATCGACACCTGGCGGGCTGCGGCCACCTTGCCGTCCTGCATCGCCGAGCGCAGCGACTCAATGTAACTGTCGATCGCGGCCGGGACATTGTGGGCCCGGCCGGCGATGTGATCCCACTGCTCGGCCGTGTCCGTCGGCATAAGGTCGAAAATCGCGCGGATGTCCTGGGGCGGCGAAGCGATGTTGTTCAGATCCGCCGTGTGCCAGCCCGATTCGTGGATTTCCAGCTGCAGTCCCAGCCGCTCGCGCATCGCGTCGAGCGTCACGGCGTCGACGTCGTCCACCGGCTCCAGCCCCTCCAGCGCTGCGAGGGTCTCACGCGCCGCGGCGGCGAATTCCTCGTGGCCCGAGGGGGAGAAGTCCTGGTACTCGGTCTCATGCCCGGGCAGGCCGAGCTCGGTGGCGAAGCTCGGATTAAGCCGGATGAGGGTGTCCGTGTAGGCGTCGGCGACGGCGTCGATGGCCGTTCGCTGGCGCGCGGGGGCAGTGTCGTCTGAGGCAATTGTGTCGGTAGTCACCCGACGAGACTAGCCCGGCCGCACCGGCTATGAAAGAGTTACTGAACTTTTTTCCGGCCGGCGCGCCGTTCAGCCGAGGCTGCGGCGCCAGGCGTCCGGACCCGGCTTCGGTGCCAGCCGAAGCTGCTGCCGGCGGACCCAGTGGCGTACGCCGGGTTTCTCCGGTGCTGCCTGCGGTGCCTGCCCCAGGGACAGTACGACGGCGGTCAGCGCGGCCAGCTCTTCCGGCGTCGGTTCGCCCTTGGCAACGGAGAACAAGACTTCGGGCTCGGTCTCGGGCCCGGTCACAGCGGGATGTTCCCGTGCTTCTTGGCGGGCAGTGCGGCCCGCTTGTCCCGGAGGGCGCGCAGGCCCTTGATGATCTGCACGCGGGTCTCCGACGGGGCGATGACCGCGTCCACGTAGCCCAGCTGGGCCGCCTGGTAGGGGTTAAGCAGCTCTTCCTCGTACTGGCGGATCACCTCGCCGCGTTTGGCTTCGACGTCGCCGCCGGCCTCGGCCACCGAGGCGAGTTCGCGGCGGTACAGGATGTTGACCGCGCCCTGGGCTCCCATGACGCCGATCTGGGCGGTGGGCCAGGCGAGGTTGAGGTCCGCGCCGAGCTTCTTGGAACCCATCACGATGTACGCTCCGCCGTAGGCCTTGCGGGTGATCACGGTCAGCTTGGGCACGGTGGCCTCGGCATAGGCGTACAGCAGCTTCGCGCCGCGGCGGATGATGCCCTGGAATTCCTGGTCCTTGCCGGGCAGGAAGCCGGGCACATCCACCAGGGTGATGATGGGGATGTTGAAAGCGTCGCAGTGGCGGACAAAGCGGGCGGCCTTCTCCGACGCGGCAATGTCCAGGGTGCCGGCGAACTGCGTGGGCTGGTTGGCCACGATGCCCACCGTGTGCCCCTCGACCCGGCCGTAGCCGATGATCACGTTGGGCGCATAGAGGGACTGCATCTCCAGGAAGTGAGCGTCGTCCACGAGCTGCTCGATGACCTTGCGCATGTCGTAGGGCTGGTTCGCGGAGTCCGGGATCAGCAGGTCGAGGGCGAGGTCCTCGTCATCGATCTCCAGTTCCTGCTGGTGTTGGAGCACCGGGGCTTCGGCGAGGTTGTTCGAGGGCAGGAAGTCCAGCAGCTCGCGGACGAACTCGATGGCGTCCGCCTCGTCCGCGGCCAGGTAGGTCGAGGTGCCGGTGGTGGCGTTGTGCTGGCGCGCGCCGCCCAGGGTCTCCATGTCCACGTCCTCGCCCGTGACGGTCTTGATGACATCCGGGCCGGTGATGAACATGTGGGATGTCTTGTCCACCATGACCACGTAGTCGGTCAGTGCGGGGGAGTAGGCCGCGCCGCCGGCGGAGGGGCCCATGATGAGGGAGATCTGCGGGACCACGCCGGAAGCATGGACGTTGTTTCGGAAGATGTCGGCGAACATCGCCAGGGAGGCCACGCCCTCCTGGATGCGGGCGCCGCCGCCGTCGAGGATGCCGACCACGGGGCAGCCGTTGCGCAGCGCGAACTCCTGGACCTTGACGATTTTCTCGCCGTTGACCTGGCTCAGGGAGCCGCCGTAGACCGAGAAGTCCTGGCTGTAGACGGCGACCGGCCGGCCGTCCACCGTGCCGTAGCCCGAGACGAGGCCGTCGCCCAGCGGTTTCTTTTTCTCCATGCCGAACGCGGTGGAGCGGTGCACCGCCAGAGCATCGAATTCGACGAATGAACCGGCGTCCAGCAGCAGGTCGATGCGCTCGCGGGCGGTGCCCTTGCCGCGCGCATGCTGCTTGACCACCGCTTCCGGGCCGGAGGGCTGCGCGGAACGGGCCTGGCGGTCGCGGAAGTCTGCAATCTTTCCCGCAGTCGTGGTCAGATCGTGGCTCATCAAGTGTCTCCGGCTCTGTCGCTAGCTTGTTCGGCGCCCGACAGCGTGGTCCTTTGGCTGGAATACACAAAAGCAGGGCTCTGCTGGCAAGTCTAGTGACGGTATTGGCCGCTGCGGCTGTAGGAACCCTACAATTTTCCTGCCGCAGGTTCCTGCCGCGGCGATGTTACCGGCCAGTAACAACCGTCGGCTAGAGTGTGCTCATGACTTCAAGCAACGACGCTTTGGGCCCAGCCTCCGGGCCTTATCGGGCGGCCGGGTCACTTCGGGACCGCACCCTCCTTATCTCCGGCGGCAGCCGCGGCATTGGCCTGGCCATCGCGCTGCGTGCAGCCCGGGACGGCGCCAACGTGGTGCTTCTGGCCAAAACGGGCCGGCCCCACGCCACGCTGGAAGGCACCGTCTACACGGCGGCCGAACAGATCGAGGCCGCCGGCGGCCGGGCGTTGCCGCTGGTCGGCGACGTCCGCAACGACGCCGACATTGCCGGCGCCGTCGGCGCCGCCGTGGACCGCTTCGGCGGGATCGACGTCGTCGTCAACAACGCCTCGGCGATCGACCTCTCACCGACGGACACCGTGGACATGAAGCGCTACGACCTGATGCAGGACATCAACGTCCGGGGTACGTTCCTGCTCTCCAAGCTGGCGCTTCCGGCCCTGCGGGCCTCCGGGGACGGGCACATCCTGACACTCTCCCCGCCCCTGAACCTGGACCCCAAGTGGGCCGGCCTGCACCTGGCCTACACCATGGCCAAATACGGCATGAGCCTGACCACCCTGGGCCTGGCCGAGGAGCTCAAGGCCGACGGCGTCAGCGTGAACTCGCTCTGGCCGTGCACCCTGATCGACACCGCGGCCATCCGCAACATGCCCGGCGGCGACGTGATCGTCAAGGGCGCCCGCGGCCCGGAAATCATGGCCGATGCCGCCCACGCCGTGCTGACCGGCGGCAACGCGGTGCCCGAAGGCGGCAGCCGCAGCGGAAATTTCTATACCGACGAGCAGGTCCTTGCGGCGGCCGGCGTGACGGACTTCAGCCCGTACAGCCTCGGGGCGCCGGAGGACCGGCTGGTCCCTGACATCTTCCTCTGAGCCCGCCGGGGCAACAGCGGGGAGTCCCACGCCGGGAGCCGGGCCGCGCTTTCCTCGGTAGGATTCAAGCATGGAAGCCGTGCAGGAAACCCCGGACCGTCCGCCCCTGGACCTCAACGCCCTGAGCAATGAGGCATTCCTGTTGGCCAACGGAATTCCGCACCTGACGGTGGTGGAGTCCACCGGCTCCACCAACGCCGATCTCCTCCGCGGCGTGAGCGAGGATCCCGCCGCCTGGCCGGACCTGTCGGTGCTGGCCGCCGAATACCAAACCGCCGCGCGCGGCCGGCTCGACCGCCGCTGGGAGGCGCCGGCGCGCAGCTCCGTCTCCGTCTCGCTGGTGCTCCGGCCGGTCAACGCGGACGGCCGGCCGCTGCCGACGGATAGCTACTCCTGGCTGTCCCTGCTGGCCGCCCTTGCCCTGCGCGAGGCCCTGACGGAAACGGCCGGCCTTCCGGCGGACCTCAAATGGCCCAACGACGTCCTGGTGCGCGGCCGGAAAATCGCGGGCATCCTCGCCCAGCTCGGCCCGCTCGGCGGCGGCGGCACGCCGCCGGTCGTCCTAGGGATCGGCCTGAACGTCACGCTGACGGAGCACGAACTCCCGGTCCCCACCGCCACGTCCGTGCTGCTCGAGAACCCCGAGACGGTGGACAGGACCGAACTCCTGAAGAGTTACCTGTCCCGCTTCACCACGCTGTACCGGAGTTTTTGCAACGCCGACGGCGACCCCTCCGCGGGCCTGGCCGGTGGCCCCTCGCTGCACAAGAGGCTGGAGCACCTGCTGACGACTCTCGGCAAGCAGGTCCGGGCCCAGCTCCCCGGCGACCACGAGATCATCGGCCACGCCACACGCCTGGACGAATATGGTTCGCTCCTGGTGGTCGACGCGACGGGCCACGAACATGTGGTGACCGCCGGCGACGTCGTGCACCTGCGGCCGTGGAAGCCGGCCGGCACCGGCGAGCAGGGCGCCGCCGTTAAGGGCCAGGGCGCGGAGGGCTCCGCCGGCGGAGCAGAAAGCGGTTATGCGTAAAGTGCTCCTGCCGGGAGAGCAAGTGATTGTGCTGACCCGGCCCCAGCCCAGGATGCTGATCGTCCCGGGGCTGGTGTTCGTCGTCGTCCCGGCGTTGGCGGCGTACGCCTGTGCCTGGGTGGTCAAGGGGGGCCCGGCGAAGCTGGTGCCTCTCATCCCCAGGCAATGGACGCCGTGGCTGATTGGGGTGTGCGTGGGGTTGGCGGCCTGGGTGCTGCTGGGCTATTGCCTCCCGCGGGTCCTGAGGTGGCAGGCCACGCGCTATATCCTCACCAGCCAGCGCTTAGTTACCCGCTACGGCATGTTACGGAAGCGCGATGAGCAGGTTCCGCTCGCGGCAGTCCGCCATGTGGCCATCGAGCAGTCGTTGTTGCAGCGCCTATTGCGCTCGGGGAATATATCCTTGGAGACCGGGTATCCCCTCGGAACTGTGGTTCCTGACGTCCCGGAGGTCGTGACATTCCGTAACTTCATGCTTGACGCCATCGGCGCTCTGCCTCCGGCCGGCGTTCCGGAGGCAGGCGGCATGAACTACAACCCGGGCGAGGCCTTGCCCTGGGAGACGAGAGAAGGTGGAAGAGATGAACGCTGAGAACGTCCACCAGGACACCGACCTCGCCGCACCGGGCATAACCCGGGAACCCGACGACGGGTCCGGCGCTGCCTCGGACGCCGCCTTCGAAGCCGATCCGGCGGAGTCCCTGGCCCGTCCGGCCGGCGCCACGGCGGACTGGGCAGAACAGGCAGCCGCACCAGCCGATCAACCCGCCGCGCCCGCCGGGGCGATGTCCGCGGAACGGCTTGCCGCCAAGGCCCTGGAAGCCCGGCTGCTCGGCGGCGAACGCAAGCTCCGGCGTCGCGAAGTCGCCGCTGGCGCCGGGGTGTCGCTGCTGTCGGCCCGGAAACTTTGGCGCGCCCTCGGCTTTCCCAACCTGGGCGATGACGATGTCGCCTTCACCGAGCGCGACCAGGCGGCCCTGTCCACCATCGTGGACCTGGTACGTGAGGGCGTGCTCACCGAGGAAGCCGCCATTTCCATCACTCGGGCCATCGGCCAGATGACCGACCGGATGGTGGTGTGGCAGATCGAGGCCCTGGTGGAGGACATAGTCCAGAAGCAGGGGGTGCCGGACGCCGTTGCCCGGAAGCAGCTTGTTGGCCAGCTCCCGTCCCTGATCGACGCCCTCGAGGAAATGCTCGTCTACTCCTGGCACCGGCAGCTCAACGCCGGCGTCCAGCGCCTGGCCGTCCGGGCCGAAGCCGGACTGCAGTCCAGCGAAGAGGGCCGCGAAGGCGACGAGGACGACGCGCCGCTGCCCCTGGCCCGGGCAGTCGGCTTCGCAGACCTGGTGTCCTACACGAGCCTGTCCCGCAGGATGAACGAGAAGACCTTGGCCCAGCTGGTGCAGCGCTTTGAAAACAAGTGCGCCGAAATCATCTCAGTCGGCGGCGGCCGCCTGGTCAAAACGGTCGGCGACGAAGTCCTGTATATCGCCGAAACACCGGCGGCCGGCGCCGAGATTTCGCTTGCCCTTTGCCGCGCCTTCACGGAGGACGAGATCCT
This sequence comes from Arthrobacter sp. NPDC058192, assembly GCF_042883665.1. Taxonomy (NCBI): domain Bacteria; kingdom Bacillati; phylum Actinomycetota; class Actinomycetes; order Micrococcales; family Micrococcaceae; genus Arthrobacter; species Arthrobacter sp. NPDC058192. The sequence continues at coordinate 32,577 of NZ_JBHVVJ010000017.1, forward strand.
GCCGCAGGCTCGGGTGGCCATGGTGTGGGGCCGCATCCTGTCGCGGCTGGGCGACATTTACGGGCCCACCGTCAATCTTGCCGCGCGCCTGACCGCCCTCGCCGATCCCGGAAGTGTGCTGGTGGACTCCATGACCGCAGCAGCCTTGGAGCAGGACGAACGCTTCGTCCTGGTGCCCCGCCCGGCTGAGGACGTCCGCGGGTTCGGCGAAATCCACCCGGTGCAGCTGCAGCCCGGCAGCGGCCGGGGCCTGATCCTGGACTGAGCTCCCGGATTCGGCAGGCGCCGGCTCGGCATCATGCGGCCGGAACGGTTTCCCATGGGGCGGACAGTGTGCAATAGTCGGGTCACCTGCCGCCGGCGGGACTTTGGACCAATACCTAGGACAGGCATGAATTCACAGCCCGACGCCGCTCCTGACGCCGCCGGCACGAGCCCCGGCGGCACCGCGGACTTTTCGCTCACCTGCGGCTATGGCACGGACCGTGGCCTGCGGCGTGAGGAGAACGAGGACTCGTACATCGCCTATGACCCCATATTCGCCGTCGCAGATGGCATGGGCGGCCACGAAGCAGGTGAAGTAGCCAGCGGTATCTGTGTTCACACCCTTGCCGCGGCGCCGCAACTGGCCGCGGGGGAGCGGACGGCCACCGCCGCCGTCGTCCAGCAATACCTGGACCAGGCGGACCAGGCCATCCGGGACGCCACCGGCTCGCGGGCAGGCACGACGCTGTCCGGCGTCGTGGTGGTGGAGCAACTGGGCGCTCCGTACTGGCTGGTTCTGAACATCGGTGATTCGCGCACCTACCGGTACAGCCGGGGCGGGCTGGCGCAGGTTAGCGTGGACCATTCCGAGGTGCAGGAACTAGTCGACGCAGGCCAGATCAGCCAAGAGGACGCCGCAGTCCACCCGCGGCGGCACGTTGTGACACGCGTTCTTGGCACGGGCGACGAGTCGGGCGCCGACTACTGGCTGCTTCCCCTGGAGGACGGCGACAGGATCCTGGTCTGCTCCGACGGACTCAACGGCGAACTGAGCGACGGGCAGATCGCCGACATCCTTGGGGCCCAGGCGGACCCCCAGGCAGCTGTTGACGAGCTGATCCAGGCGGCCCTGCGCAGCGGTGGGAGGGACAACGTCACCGCGATTGTGGTTGACGCCCATGTTGCCTCCGGTGCGGCCCGTTCCTGAGCGGGCCCGCGAAATGCCCCGCGGCTGCCACACCGGGGAGCGGGCCGGCGACCGGACCGGCGACCGGACAATGGCAGCGAACTAGGGCAGGATAGGTCTGTGAGCACAGGGAAGACAGCAGCACAGACCGCCGCCCAAAGTCCCAGCGGGGAGCAGATCCCCTCCGGCGACGTTCGCACGGAGTACGAGGACCTCGTGGAGCAGGTACGCAAGCACCGCGTTGCGTACTACCAGGAGGACGCGCCGACCATCTCCGACGCCGAGTTTGACGAGCTCTACCGGCGGCTGGAAACCATCGAAGCCATGCATCCGGAGTTGGTGTCCAACGATTCGCCCACGCAGGAAGTGGGCGGCGAGGTCTCCGCCGCGTTTGCCGCGGTAGAACACCTGCAACGCATGTACAGCCTGGAGGACGTCTTCTCGCTTGAGGAGCTGGAGGCCTGGATTGCCAAGGCCGAGGCCGGCGTGGCCAAGATCGGCAACGGAAACCACCGGCCGTCATGGCTCACCGAACTCAAGATCGACGGCCTCGCCGTGAACTTGCTCTACCGCGACGGCGTCCTGGTTCGGGCCGCCACCCGCGGCGACGGCACCACCGGTGAAGACATCACGCACAACGTCCTGACCATCAAGGAAATCCCGCAGCGGCTCAGCGGGACCGGCTTTCCCGCGGAGATGGAAATTCGCGGCGAGGTCTTCATCCCGTCCAAGGCCTTCGCGGAGTTCAACGAAGCACTGATCGAGGCCGGCAAGGCGCCGCTGGCCAACCCGCGCAACGCCGCCGCCGGCTCACTGCGGCAGAAGGATCCCGCGGAAACCGCCAAACGGCCGCTGCGGATGTACGTCCACGGCATCGGCGCCCGTGAAGGACTCCAGACGGTCAGCCAGTCGGACACCTACCGCCAGCTCGCCGAGTGGGGGCTGCCCACGAGCCCGTATTTCGAGGTCCTCTCCGGACCGCAGGATGTCCTGGCGTTCATCAAGCGCTATGGCGACAAGCGGCACAGCCTCACGCACGAGATCGACGGCATCGTGGTCAAGGTGGACGACTTCGCCACGCAGCGTGCCCTCGGCTACACCACCCGGGTGCCCCGCTGGGCCGTGGCGTACAAGTACCCGCCCGAGGAGGTCCACACCAAACTGCTGGACATCGCCGTCAACGTCGGCCGCACCGGCCGTGTCACGCCGTTCGGCGTGATGGAGCCGGCCAAGGTCGCCGGCTCCACCGTGGAGATGGCCACCCTGCACAACCAGGAAGTCGTCAAAGCCAAGGGCGTGAAGATCGGCGACATCGTGGTGCTGCGCAAGGCCGGGGACGTCATTCCGGAAATTGTGGGCCCGGTCCTGGCGCTCCGGGACGCCCAGGACCCGCCCGTCCGGGACTTCATCATGCCCACCGAATGCCCGGCCTGTGGCACGCCACTGGCTCCCGGAAAGGAAGGGGACGTGGACATCCGCTGCCCCAACTCCCGCTCCTGCCCGGCGCAGCTGCGCGAACGCGTCTTCCACCTCGCCGGCCGCGGCGCCTTCGACATCGAGGCCCTCGGCTGGGAAGCCGCCATCGCCCTGACCCAGCCGGCCGAACCCGACACCGCTCCGCTGACCACCGAGGCGACCCTGTTCGACCTCACCCCGGGGCAGCTCGCCGACGTGCGCGTCCGCCGGGAGAAGCGCTCCAAGGGAGTGGGCACCGGGGACTTCGAGCTCGTGCCATACTTCTACACCAAGGCCACCGCCAAGACCCCGTCCAAGCCCACGGCCACCACGGACAAGCTGTTCCGCGAACTCGAGAAGGCCAAGGCCCAGCCGCTGTGGCGGGTCCTCGTGGCGCTGTCCATCCGGCACGTCGGCCCGCGGGCCTCCCGGGCACTCGCCACGGCCTTCGGCAACATGGACGCCATCCGGCAGGCCTCCGAGGACGAGCTCGCGCACGTCGACGGCGTGGGCCCGGTGATCGCGCAAGCCCTGACGGAATGGTTCGCCGAGGACTGGCACCGGGACATCGTGGACCGCTGGGCGGCCGCCGGCGTGCGGATGGCGGATGAACGCGACGAATCTACCCCGCGGACCCTCGAGGGGCTGACCGTGGTGGTGACCGGAAGCCTCGAGGGCTTCAGCCGGGATGAAGCCAAGGAAGCGATCCTGATCCGCGGCGGCAAGGCCGCCGGCTCGGTCTCGAAGAACACGAGCTACGTGGTGGCCGGGGAGAGCGCGGGCACCAAACTGGACAAGGCCGAGCAGCTCGGCATCCCGGTCCTGGACGAGGACGGCTTCCGGGAACTGCTGGCCAACGGCCCGGCGGCCGCCGGCGACGCGGACGACGCCCCGGAAGTGGAGGACGAAGTCGAGGACCGCGGGCTGGACGAGCGGGAAGACCGCCGCGAAGCAGCCACCCAATGAGCTCCGCTCCGGACGTCCCTGGCCCGTCCGCGCCGGAAACGGCGGCGTTGCTGGAACTGGCCAAATCGGCCGCCGCCGCGGGGGCCGCGGTCCTGGCCACCCGGACGCCGGCCGCCCTCGATGTCAGCAACAAGGGCGACTCGGGGGACTGGGTGACGGCCTTCGACGTAGCCGCCGAAGCCGCCGTCCGGGGCGTCATCACCGCAGCCCGGCCGCGGGACATCATCACGGGGGAGGAGGGCGGCACCGTCCTGTCGGCGGAGCCCAGCGGTTACCGCTGGTCCATCGACCCCCTCGACGGCACCACCAACTTCATCCGCAACATCGTCTACTACGCCACCTCCGTGGCTGTGGTCGACGCCGACGGCGCCTGGCTGGCCGGCGTCGTCAGCGCCCCGGCACTGGGCCGCACCTACTTCGCGTCCCGCGGCGCGGGGGCCTGGCTTGAAGAGCAAGGCCGGCTGACCGCCCTGTTCGGCCCCGTCCCGGGCCGGACCGGTCAGATCCTGGCCACGGGCTTCAACTACGATCCCGACGTCCGGGCCGAACAGGCCGCCGGCCTGGGCGCCCTGATGGACGGCTTCGCCGACATGCGCCGGCTGGGCTCGGCGGCGCTGGACCTGTGCCTCGTGGCCGACGGCAGCCACGACGCCTACGGTGAACGCGGGCTCAATGAGCACGACTTCGCCGCCGGCGCCCTGATCGCGGAGGAGGCCGGCTGCTGGGTGCGGCGGCCGCGGCTCACCAGCCCGCTGGCCGGCGGCCCGTCCGATGAGGAGCGGCTGGCGGCCTGGACATGCGCCGGGTCGCTGGAACTCTCGGGCAAGTTCCCCCTCTGACCGCGCTGCCTTCGTTCGAAGGTGATAGTTCAGTCACGGAAACGGCCCTTTCGGGCGAGGCAGGCATCGACCGCCCGTACCATTGACGGGTGCCTTCGCAGATCCTGATCCGCCCCGCCGTTCCGGCCGACTACGACGCCATAGCGCGCATCACCCGGGATGCCTACCTGGCGGCAGGCTATTTCGAGAACGCCGACCACCCCTACATGCGGCAGATCCAGAACGTTCAGCAGCGTGCGGCGGACGCGACCATCTGGGTCGCGGAGCGGGACGGCCGGATCCTCGGCTCGGTGACGCTGGCGGTCGAGGGCGAGCCGTACGCGGACATCGCCCGCAGCGACGAACTGGAGTTCCGTATGCTGGTGGTGGACCCGTCCGTCCAGCGCAGCGGCGCCGGCAAGGCCATGGTCCAGGCCATTGTCGACCACGCCAGGTCCCTGCCGGGGATCCGTGCCGTGGCCCTCACCACGGGTGAGAGCTGGGAAAGCGCGCACGGCCTCTACCGGACAACCGGCTTCGTGCGGGCCCCGGACCGTGACTGGCTGGTGCCGGGCACGGACATCAAACTGCTCGTCTACCGCCAGGAGCTCTAGGCCCGGCCCGACACAAAGCCGCCGGTTTTGGCGGCTGCGACGCGGCGGGACCTACAGTGGTGGCGGCCATCCCCCCACTGCGAAAGGCACCCCATGCGCAAAACCTTCGGTACCGGCTCCGTCTGGGAACAGAAGCTCGGCTATTCCCGGGCGGTCCAGGTGGACAACACGCTCTACATCTCCGCGACGGCCGCGAGCGGCGAGGACGGAATCGTGGGCGATGACTTCTACTCCCAGACCCGTTACATCCTCCAGAAGCTCGGCAGCGTCCTGGCCGATGCCGGCTTCGACTACGCCGACGTTGTGCAGTCGAAGCTGTACCTGACGGACATCAGCCAGTGGGAGGACGCCGGACGCGCCCACGGCGAGGTCTTTGGCGAGATCCGGCCCACGCTCTCCCTGGTCCACGTGCTGCCGTTCCTGGACCCGAAAATGCTCGTCGAAATCGAACTCGTCGCCCAGAAAAGCGCCGCCTAGGACCCGCGTTGCCGGCCCTGCCGCCGGTGCTGGGGCCGGACGGTGGACTCTGGCGGAACCCCGGGGTTTTGGGGTAAGACTGGCGCATGACAAGGGCGAAAGGGCACGGCCCCGTTCTCGTGCCCATTTCCGGCCAACTCCGCTCCTATGACCGCGCGTGGCTGCGCGGAGACCTGATCGCCGGCGTCACCGTCGCGGCCCTGATCGTTCCAAAGAACCTGGGCTACGCCGGCATCGCGGGGATACCCCTGCAGAACGGCCTGTACGCGGCCGCCGCCGGCGCCATCGTGTACGGGATCTTTGGCAGCTGCCGGCAAATCTCGATGGGTCCCAGCTCAGGCCTGGCTGCGGTGGCCGCGAGTGCCGTGCTCGCGGCAGGCATCACGAACGAGGCGGAGGTCGCCTCCTTCGTTGCCGGCCTTACCCTTGCTTCAGGCATCCTGTTCCTGCTGCTCGCCGTCCTCAAGATGGGCTGGATCGCGCAGTTCCTTTCCCGGGCCGTGGTCACCGGATTCCTCTTCGGCGCGGCGATCGACGTCGTCATCGGCGAGCTGCCCAAGCTGACCGGGACCGAGGTCACCGGCTCCAATCCTCTCCAGGAACTCCGGTCCTGGCTGGGAACCCTGGGCGCGGCGCAGCCGGCGACGGTGGTCGTGGGCGTCGTCGCGCTGGCCGTTGTCTTTGGGCTGCGCGCGGTCGCCCCGCTGGTGCCCGGCGCGCTGGTGCTCGTGGTGGGCGGGCTGCTGGCAGCGGCCCTGCTTGATCTCGGGGCCAAGGGGGTGGCGCTGGTCGGCGACGTGCCGCGGGGGCTGCCGTCGCTGGAAATCCCCAACGGCCCGCTGCTGTGGGACCACGCCGTCACGGTCGCGCTCGCGGCGGTGGCGCTGGTCCTCATCGGCTTTTCCCAGACGGCCGGGGACGCCCGCGCGTTCGCCGCCAAACACCATTACCAGATCGACATCAACCAGGAGTCAACTGCACAGTCGCTCTCCAACGTGGCCGCCGGCGTGTTCCAAGGGATGCCGGTCTCGACGAGCCTGTCGGCGAGTTCGTTGAACGACCATTCCGGTGCGAGGACCGGCCTGGCCTCCCTTACCTCGGGTGCCACGGTCCTGCTCACCCTGCTGTTCCTGGCGCCGCTGTTCTCGAACCTGCCCAAGCCCGTGCTGGCGGCCCTGATCATCGAAGCCGTCGTCATGGGCATGATGAACGTGGGCGAGATGCGGCGCCTTGCCCGGGTGCAGAGGGTCGACTTCTGGATCGCCGTCGCCGCGATCACCGGCACCCTCGTCTTCGGCGTGCTCGCGGGCGTCATCATCGGGATCGGGCTGTCACTGGTCTGGCTCGTCGCGGTGGCCACCCACCCGGAAATGCCGACCCTGGGACGCGAAATCGGCACCCAGGTGTTCCGTGAAGCCCAGGAGCACCCCGGGGACGAGGTGCTGCCCGCAGTGGCGGTCATCCGGTTCGACGGCGGACTGTTCTTCGCCACCGCCGACGCACTCGAGGACCGCCTGCGGGAGGTCATCCACGCCCAACCCCAGCTCACCGGGATCGTGCTCGACTGCGGGGGCATCAACTTCGTCGACTCCCAGGGCGCGGCAAAGATGGCCGACATCATCACCCTGGCCCGCGACGCCGGCGTCAACCTTCGCCTCACCCGCCTGAAGCCCGCGGCCCGGGCCATCCTGGAACGCGATGGCGTGATCGAGAAGCTCGGCGCGGACATGATCCACGGCAACATCCACCGGGCCGTGGAGGCGGAGCAGGCCGCAGCCCGGAAGGAAGCTGACGGCTAGCGGCCGGCCGCGGCGGGGAGCCCGTACCGGTGCTCGGGCCGGCCGGTGGTGCCGTAGCGCAGCTGGATGTCCACGGCGCCGTCGTCCGCCAGCGAGGACAGGTACCGCTGGGCGGTGGCCCGGGACACCCCCACCCGGGCAGCGACGTCGGCGGCCGAATACTGTTCGCCGGGAACCAAGGACTCCAGCACCGCGGCCTCGGTGGCGGACCGGGGCCGCGTCGAAACGGCGACGTCGCCCGGGATCAGGGCGCGCTTGGCGCGTTCCACCGTCTCCTGGTTGACCGAGCCCGGCTGCGCCAGGATCCGGCGGTAGCGGGCGTAGGAGCGCAACTGCTGGGAGAGGGACTCAGCGGTGAAGGGCTTGAGCAGGTAGCCCAGGGCGCCGCGGCGGAACGCGAGCCGGAGCGAGGCCGTGTCCGAGGCCGCGCTCAGGATCACGGTGTCCACGTCCAGCTGGTGCAGCAGGTCCAGCCCCGAAGCATCAGGCAGATACACATCCAGCAGCACCAGGTCCGGGCGCAGGCTGTGGATGGCCTGCAGCGCCTGCGACGCCGAGCCCGCCGGCGGCAGCGCCAGGAAGCCGGCCACCGAATCCACATAGGCGGCGTGCAGCTTGGCGACGTGGAAATCATCGTCGACAATCAGCACCCTGAAATCCTCAGACATCGTTGTCCCTTCCGATTGGCTCAGTGGTCAGCGGTCCGGTGGTCTGCCGTCGCGTCGTCCCCGGTTCGGTCGTCCCCGGCAGCGTGGTCCCGGGCAGCGTGGCGACAAACACGGCGCCCGGGCCGCCGGCGGAACCGGGGTCCAGCACGCGCACGTCCCCGCCGCGCCGGCGCGCGAGTTGCCGGGACAACGCCAGCCCCAGGCCCTGCCCTCCGCCTGCCCGGGCCGGCCGCTCCGACGTCGTATAGCCTTCCGCGAAGACCGCTTCGGCGCCCGCGGCACCGACGCCGGCGCCCAGGCCGTCGCCGGAATCCGCGACGACGATATGTAAGGTACCCGGGCCGCCGTCCGCGCCGGGTTCGTCCAGCACTTCCACTTCCACCCAGCGCTCGGCGGCGGAACCAGCGACGGCGGCGTTCACGGCGTTGTCGATCAGGTTGCCCAGGACCGTGGTGACATCCTGCGGTTCGGTGACGTGGCCGCGGACCACGGATTCAGGGCCGAGGCGCAGGCTCACGCCGCGCTCATCGGCCTCGACACCCTTGGCGCCGAGGAACGCCTGCAGGTAAGGGTCCTGGAGCAGCTCGGCCTGGTCCACCGGAAACGCCAGCGGCCCGGTGCCCGCGAGCTTGGCCAGATAGTCCCGGGCCTGCTGGGGCTGGCCGATGCTCATGAACCCGGCGATCGTGTGCAGCTGGTTGGCGAACTCGTGGCGCTGCGCCCGCAGCGCAGCGGACATGGTGCCGACGGCGTCGAGCTGGCGGGTCAGCTGCTGCAGCTCGGTCCGGTCCCGCAGCATGACCACCCAGCCCAGGTCCTCGCGGCCATGCAGGGCCTTGCGGGCGCTGACCACCAGGACCCGGCCGCCGGCCACCAGTTCCACCGCATCGCCCTCGGCCGCATCGGCCCGGGTCATGGCCCTGAGCTGGGCCGGGACGGGCGCGGTGCTCCAGGCGGTGCCCGTGAGGTCGGGGACGTCGAGCAGCCGCTGGGCGGCGGCGTTGAAGACGCTGACCCTGCCGTCGGCCGCGACGCCGACCACGCCGTCGTCGACCCCCTGCAACACGGCCACCTGGTCGTGCACCAGGGTGCTGATTTCCTCAGGTTCCAGCCCGAGCGTCAGCCGCTGAAGCCGCCGCCGCAGCAGAAAGGAGGCCAGCACACCGGCCAGCAGGGCACCGGCGGCCGTGGCGGCGATGGGGACGATGTCCCGGGCCAGGCTCTGGCTGATGGTTTCGGTGGAGTAGCCCACGCTCACCTCGCCCACGACTTTGGTGGAGTCCGGGCCAAAGACGGGAACCTTCGCGCCTGCCGACGGGCCCAGCGTGCCCGTGTTGCGGGTGGTGACCTCCTTGCCGGCAAGGGCCTCCGAGGGGTCGGTGCTGACCTTTTCGCCCAGCCGATCGGCATCCGGATGCGCCAGCCGGATGCCGGTTTCGTCCGTGATGACGACGAACAAGGCACCGGTGCGGCTGCGGGCTCCCTCCGCGGCGGCCATCAGCGGACCGGCCAGGAGTTCGGCGGCCGGAGGAGCGGCCGGAAGGGCGCTGATGGACGCCACGTCCGCCCGCACGGACGGGTCCGAGGCAACTGTCCGCGCCAGGGTAAGCGCCTGGTTCTCGGCCTCGCGGCCCAGCCGGTCGTAGGTCAGCCACGCGTGGACGGCGCCGCTCAGGAGCACGACCAGCACCACCACACCCAGCTGCAGCAGCAGTGTCTGGGTGGAAAAGCGCAGGCCCGGCAGGGCTGTGCGGCGCTTCATCGGGGCTCCTGGCTGAGGGTTAGTACTCGGTTAATACGGACGTGAGCAAAATGCGCAAAATGCATCCAATAAGCAGTATGCCAATCAATTGAACCAAAGACCCAGCCGTGACGGGGGCCACTCTACTGTCTGTAGTGCGCATCACACCGGAGTGGTGCCATTCAAGGAAGAAGGAGCCGGCCGTGCTGGTATTACTAGGATTCGCCATGATCGCGGTATTCATGGTGCTGATCATGACGAAGAAGTTGACGCCTGTACTGGCGCTCATCATCGTCCCCACCATTTTTGGACTTTTCGCCGGTGCAGGCCTGGGCATCGGCCCGATGGTGATGGATTCGATGAAGTCCATGACATCCACGGCCGCGCTGCTGATGTTCGCCATCATCTACTTCGGCCTGATGATCGACGTCGGACTCTTTGACCCGCTGGTGAAGTTCATCCTGCGCAAGCTCGGCAACGACCCCGCCAAGGTGGTCCTCGGCACGGCCATCCTCGCCGCAGCGGTATCCCTGGACGGCGACGGCTCCACCACCTTCATCCTCACCACCGCTGCCTTGCTGCCGGTCTACCTGCGGCTGAAGATGAGCCCCGTGGTCCTGACCTGCGTGGCCGGCCTGGCCAACGGCACCATGAACATCCTGCCCTGGGGCGGTCCCACCGCCCGTGCGGCCACCGCACTGAAGATCGACGTCAACGATGTCTTCGTGCCAATGGTCCCGTCCCTCATCGCCGGCCTCATCGTGGTGCTGGTCTTCTCCTGGCTGCTCGGTCTGCAGGAACGCAACCGCCTCCGCGCCGTCGCACCGGAAATCTGGGGCGTCCCGGATTCGGCTGACGCGTTCGACGGCGGCAGCACGGCCGGCGGTTCCGGCCGCGGCCGCAAGGGTTCCGGCCCCGCCGGGATCTCGCCCGCCGGCGTCTCCCCGCAGGGATCCTCGGTAGCCGTCCTGGAGCGCACCGAGAGCCTCGTTGACGACCGCGACTCCGCCATGGCCGACACGGCCCTGGACCCCAACCGCAAGACCCTGCGCCCCAAGCTGTTCTGGTTCAACCTCGGCCTGACCGTTGCCGTCATGGTGACGCTCGTCGCGAACATCATCCCGCTGCCGTTCGTCTTCATGGTCGGCTCCGCGATCGCCCTGCTGGTCAACTTCCCGAAGGTCAGGGACCAGGGCGCCCAGCTGATTGCGCACGCACCGTCGATCGTCGCCGTCGTCAGCATGGTCATGGCCGCCGCGGTCCTGACCGGCGTCCTCAACGGCACCGGCATGGTCAAGGCAATGTCCGAGTGGCTCGTCCAGATCATCCCCGCCGACATGGGCCCGCTCATGGCCGTCATCACCGGCGTCCTGAGCATCCCGATGACGTTCTTCATGAGCAACGACGCCTTCTACTTCGGCGTCCTGCCGGTCCTCAGCGAGACGGCGGCCCACTACGGCGTCAGCGCCGCTGACATGGCCCGGGCCTCCATCACCGGCCAGCCGTTCCACCTCCAGAGCCCGCTGGTCCCGGCCATCCTGCTCCTGGTCTCCCTCGCCAAGGTGGAACTGGGTGACCACCACAAGAAGGTCCTCTGGCGCACCGCCGTCATCTCCCTGGTTATGCTCGGCGTCGGAGTGGCAACCGGAGCCATCGGCATCGGCTAACCAAACAACGCAAGAAGGCAGTTCGCGGCAGTGTTTCCTTGAAACATTGCCGCGAACTGCCTTCTCGGCGTCCGACGGTAACGACACTTCAACCCAAGTAGACTGGGACGGAAAATAATCCGTACCTTGCAGGGGAGATCCATGGCTGCGATCAACCGCGACGACGTCGCGCATCTCGCGCGTCTCGCGTATATCGAGATGAGTGACGAAGAGCTCGACAGGATGGCCGGCGAGCTCGCCGTCATCGTCGATTCCGTGAAGTCCGTCAGTGAAGCTGCCGGTGATGACGTCCCGGCCACGTCGCACCCGATTCCGCTGAACAATGTGTTCCGCGAGGACGTCGTGGGCCACACCTTCACTGCCGAGCAGTCCCTCTCCGGCGCCCCCGACGCGTACGAAGGCCGCTTCAAGGTCCCGGCAATCCTGGATGAGGACTAAGACCATGACTGAGAACACCGAACTGATCCGCCTCTCCGCCGCCGCGCTCGCCGAAAAGCTGGCCGCCCGTGAGGTCACCTCCGTCGAGGTCACGCAGGCCTACCTGGACCGTATCGCCGCCGTCGACGGCAAGGTCAACGCCTTCCTGCACGTCAACACGGAAGAGGCCCTTGCAGTCGCCGCCGAGGTAGACGCGATCCGCGCCGCCGGCGGCGCCGCCGCCGAGGAGCTGCACGCCCTCGCCGGTGTGCCGATCGCCGTCAAGGACCTCATCGTCACCATCGGCCAGCCCACCACGGCCGGCTCGAAGATCCTCGAGGGCTGGCACAGCCCCTACGACGCCACGGTCGTGGAGCGCCTGCGCGCCGCCAAGATGCCGATCCTGGGCAAGACCAACCTGGACGAATTCGCGATGGGCTCCTCCACCGAGCACTCCGCCTACGGGCCCACCCGCAACCCGTGGGACCTGGACCGCATCCCCGGCGGCTCGGGCGGCGGCTCCGCTGCCGCCGTCGCGGCTTTCGAGGCGCCGCTGGCCCTCGGCACCGACACCGGCGGCTCCATCCGCCAGCCCGGCGCCGTCACCGGCACGGTCGGCGTCAAGCCCACCTACGGCGGGGTCTCCCGCTACGGCGCGATCGCCATGGCCTCATCCCTGGACCAGATCGGCCCGGTCTCCCGGACCGTGCTGGACTCGGCCCTGCTGCACCAGGTCATCGGCGGTCACGATCCCCGCGACTCCACCTCGCTGCCGGATCCGCTCGAGGACCTCGTGGCCGCGGCCCGGACCGGCAACGTCGACGGCATGAAGATCGGCATCATCAAGGAACTCCACGGCGAGGGCTACCAGGCCGGCGTCGAGAACCGCTTTAACGAGTCGCTCGAGCTGCTCAAGGGTGCCGGCGCCGAGATCGTCGAGGTCTCCTGCCCCAACTTCAAGTACGCCCTGGGCGCCTACTACCTGATCATGCCCTCGGAGGCCTCCTCCAACCTGGCCAAGTTCGACGGCGTCCGCTACGGCCTGCGCGTCCTGCCCGAAGAGGGACCGCTGACGATCGAACGCGTCATGGGCGCCACCCGCGCCGCCGGCTTTGGCGACGAGGTCAAGCGCCGCATCATCCTGGGCACCTATGCCCTGAGCGCCGGCTACTACGACGCCTACTACGGCTCGGCCCAGAAGGTGCGGACCCTGATCCAGCGCGACTTCGACGCCGCGTTTGCCAAGGTGGACGTGCTGATCTCCCCGACGGCTCCCACCACGGCGTTCAAGCTGGGCGAGAAGCTCAACGACCCGCTGGCGATGTACCTCAACGACGTCGCCACCATCCCCGCCAACATGGCCGGCGTCCCCGGGCTCTCCCTGCCCGGCGGCCTGGCCGACGAGGACGGGCTGCCCGTCGGTGTCCAGCTGCTGGCCCCTGCCCGCCAGGACGCCCGGCTGTACCGCGTCGGTGCGGTGCTGGAATCCCTGCTCGAGGCGCAGTGGGGCGGCCCGCTGCTGGAGAAGGCGCCTTCTTTAACTGATTCTTCTACGGCCGCCTCGCTGACTGAGACTGTTTCGAGCCACGGAGGTTCACACTAATGACTGACGCAACCCTGAGCTTCGAAGAGGCCATGGAGAAGTACGATCCCGTGCTGGGGTTCGAGGTCCACGTGGAGCTCAACACCAAGACCAAGATGTTCTCCTCCGCGCCCAACGTCTTCGGCGACGAGCCCAACACGAACGTCAACGAGGTGGACCTTGGCATGCCGGGCGTCCTGCCCGTGGTGAACAAGACCGCGATCGAGTCCTCGATCAAGATCGGCTTGGCCCTGAACTGCAAGATCGCCGAATCCTGCCGCTTCGCCCGGAAGAACTACTTCTACCCGGACACCCCGAAGAACTTCCAGACCTCCCAGTACGACGAGCCCATCGCGTACGACGGCCATCTGGACATCGAGCTCTCCGACGGCACGGTCTTCCGCGTGGAGATCGAGCGCGCGCACATGGAAGAGGACGCCGGCAAGCTGACCCACATGGGCGGCGCCGCTGGCCGCATCCAGGGCGCGGAGTACTCCCTGGTGGACTACAACCGTTCCGGCGTCCCGCTCGTTGAAATCGTCACCAAGCCGATCCAGGGCGCCGGCAGCCGCGCACCGGAACTCGCCAAGGCCTATGTGGCCGCGGTCCGCGAGATCGTCAAGAACCTCGGCGTCTCGGACGCCCGGATGGAACGGGGCAATGTCCGCTGCGATGCCAACGTCTCGCTGCGCCCGCACGGCCGCGAACGGTTCGGCATCCGCTCCGAGACGAAGAACGTCAACTCGCTGCGCGCCGTCGAACACGCCGTCCGCTACGAGATCCAGCGGCACGCCGCGGTCCTGGACTCCGGCGAGCCGGTGACCCAGGAGACCCGCCACTGGCACGAGGACACCCGCACCACGACGTCGGGCCGCGCCAAGTCCGACGCCGATGACTACCGCTACTTCCCCGAGCCCGACCTCGTGCCCGTGGTTACCACCCGCGAGTGGGTGGAGGAGCTGCGCGCCACCCTGCCGGAGCCGCCGGCCGCGCGCCGCAAGCGCCTGCAGGCCGACTGGGGCTACTCCGACCTCGAGTTCCGCGACGTCGTCAACGCCGGCGTCCTGGACGAGATCGAGGAAACCATCGCCGCCGGCGCCACCGCCACGGTGGCCCGCAAATGGTGGATGGGCGAGATCGTCGGACGGGCCAAGAACGCCGACGTCGACCCCGGCCAGCTCGGCGTCGCACCTGCCACCATCGTGGAGCTGAACAAGATGGTGGAGGACGGCAAGATCAACAACAAGATGGCCTCCGAGGTCCTCGACGGCGTGCTCGCCGGCGAAGGCACCCCGGCGGAGATCGTCCAGAAGCGCGGCCTGGCCGTGGTCTCGGACGACGGCCCCCTCCTCGAAGCCATCGACGCGGCCCTCGCTGCGCAGCCCGACGTCGCGGACAAGATCCGCGGCGGCAAGCTCCAGGCGATCGGCGCGATCGTGGGCGGCGTCATGAAGGCCACCCGCGGGCAGGCCGACGCCGCCCGCGTCCGCGAACTGATCCTCCAGCGCCTCGGCGTCGAAGGCTAGAACGCCAAGCTCTACCGTTCCACCAACTCGGTCATGATGGTCTGCAGTGCTTCGCAGACCATCATGACCGAGGTGCGTTTAAGGTTCTCCGGCCGGGCCAGGAGATCGATCCGGCGCCGGGTGCTGATGCCCTCCAGCGGACGCAGCACAATGTCAGGATTCAGCACCGGACGTGCGGTATACCTGGGCAGCAGGCCGATCACTCCGCCCGCCGCCACGAGCGCCGCCACCGTCGAATAGTCGTTGATCCGGTGCACGATGTTCAGTTCCCGGCTGGAGACCGCGGCGAGGGCGGACAGCACGTCCGCGGGGGAGTAGCCGGCCCGGCTCGTCACCCACGGTTCGCTCACGACGTCGTCCGCCGTCACCGCGCGCTGCCCGGCCAGCCGGTGCCCCGCCGGGAGCGCCACGTCCAGCGGCTCGTGCGCCAGCGGAAGGACCGCGACGCGCTCCCCGGGCCACCGCGGGCTGTGGTCCATCCGGTGCGCCAGCACCAGGTCGTAGCGCGCGGTCAGGGCCGGGAAATCCTGCTGGGCGACGTCCTCGTCGGAGAGCAGGACCCGCGGCCGGCCGGGTGCGTCCAGGAGCCGGGCCAGCGGCGCGAAGAGCGCCTGCCCGGCGCTGTGGAAACCGCTGAGCGTCACTGGCGCGACGGGCGAGCCGTGGTAGGCGCCGATCGCCATCTTCGCATCCGCCATCGCGCTGACGACGGCGGCACCGGCGTCCGCCAGGACCTGCCCAGCCTCCGTGAGGACGAGGTTCCGGCCCTCCTTCCGGGTCAGCGGAACCTCCACGGTCTTCTGCAGCGCGGCCAGTTGCTGGGACACGGCCGACGGCGTCACGAGGAGCGTTTCCGCGACGGCCTTGACGCTGCCCAGGGCGCCGAGTTCGCGCAGCATCTCCAGCTGGTGGATTTCCATGCCAGCCATTCTATGCAACAGCTGTTTCTAAATCGTCGATTGAGAAAAAATCGGTTGTGCTAATGCGTTGTGGTGGGTCTAATGGGGTGAGTTGTCCCACAGACCCCACAGTGAGGAAGGCCCATGAAGGCTCTCTACAAGTCCGGCGCCCGCGCAGGATTCGAACTCGTCGACCGCCCCGAGCCGGAGGCCGGTCCCGGCGACGTCAAGATCCGCGTTCTGACCACGGGCATCTGCGGCACGGACTTGCACATCCAGTCCTGGGACGCCTGGGCGCAGGGCATCATCAACGCCCCACTGATCGCCGGCCACGAATTCTACGGCGAAGTCGTGGAGATCGGCGAGGACGTCCTGGACGTCAAGGTCGGGGACCGGGTCTCCGGCGAGGGACACATCGTCTGCGGGATCTGCCGCAACTGCCGGGCCGGCCGCAGGCAGATGTGCATCAACACCGTCAGCGTTGGGGTCCAGCGCGACGGCGCCTTCGCCGAGTACGTGGTGATACCGGAGACCAACGTCTGGGTCCACCAGGATCCCTCCGTGACGCCGGAACTGGGCGCCATCTTCGACCCCTTCGGCAACGCCGTCCACACCGCCCTGAGCTTCCCGCTGGTTGGCGAGGACGTCCTGATCACCGGTGCCGGACCCATCGGGCTCATGGCCATCGCCGTCGCCCGGCACGCCGGCGCCCGCAAGATCGCCATCACCGACGTCTCCGCGCCCCGGCTGGAACTGGCCCGGAAGCTTGGCGTCGACCTCGCGATCGACGTCTCGAAAACGCGGGTCAAAGACGCCCAGCGGGAACTCGGCATGCGCGAAGGCTTCGATATCGGCATGGAAATGTCGGGACACCCCACCGCCCTGCCTGAGATGATCGACAACATGAACCACGGCGGCCGGATCGCGATGCTGGGACTGCCCAGCCAGTCCATCGACATCGACTGGGGCAAGGTGGTCACGCACATGCTCACCATGAAGGGCATTTACGGCCGCGAGATGTTCGAGACCTGGTACGCCATGAGCGCCATGCTCTCCTCCAACCCGGTCCTGCACGCCAACATCTCGGCCGTGGTCACGGACTTGCTGCCGGCCACGGACTGGGAAAAGGGCTTCGAAGTGGCCCGCGCAGGGGCCGGCGGCAAGGTTGTCCTCGACTGGACCGTCTTCTAGACCTTCTTCCAGCGCGTCCCAGACCCGCCCACTGCCCCGAACCCACCCAGCTGAGGAGCCAACCTACATGTATTCAGCCATCAAGGACCAGCTGCAGCACGAACTCGACGAGATCCGCAGCGCCGGCCTGTACAAGACCGAGCGGCACATCGACTCGCCGCAGGCCAACCGCATCACAGCCGGGCAGATCGGCGAGTCCGGCGCGGACGTCCTGAACTTCTGCGCCAACAACTACCTCGGTCTCGCCGACCACCCGGACATCATCACCGCCGCCAAGGCCGCCATGGACGAACGCGGCTTCGGGATGGCCAGCGTCCGCTTCATCTGCGGCACCCAGGACCTGCACCTGGCCCTGGAATCCCGGGTTTCGCGATTCCTCGGCACCGAGGACACCATCTTGTTCTCCAGCTGCTTCGACGCCAACGGCGGCGTGTTCGAATCCCTCTTCGGCCCGGAGGACGCCATCATCTCCGACGCCCTGAACCACGCCTCCATCATCGACGGCATCCGGCTGTGCAAGGCCCAGCGTTTCCGCTACGCCAACCAGGACATGGCCGACCTTGAAGCGAAGCTGGTCGAGGCCAGCACCCAGGAGAACCCGGCCCGCCGGATGATCATCGTCACGGACGGCGTCTTCTCGATGGACGGTTTCCTCGCACCGCTGGAAGCGATCTGCGACCTCGCCGAAAAGTACGACGCCCTGGTCATGGTGGATGACTCCCACGCCGTGGGCTTCATGGGCGCCACCGGCGCCGGCACCCCGGAACATGCCGGCGTCTCGGACCGCGTGGACATCTACACCGGCACCTTTGGCAAGGCCCTGGGCGGCGCCTCGGGCGGCTACGTCTCCGGCCGCCGCGAAGTGATCGCCATGCTCCGCCAGAAGGCACGCCCCTACCTGTTCTCCAACTCGCTGGCCCCGGCAATCGTTGCCGCCACGCTTACGGCCCTGGACCTCGTGGAGAGCTCCGGCGAGCTGCGCAGCAAGCTTTTCGCCAACGCCGAGCTTTTCCGGAACCGGATGAGCGAGGAAGGCTTCGAGCTGCTGCCCGGCGAGCACGCCATTGTTCCGGTGATGTTCGGCGACGCCGTTCTGGCGGCCAGGGTGGCCGACGCCATGCTGCACAACGGGGTCTTCGTCACGGCGTTCAGCTATCCGGTGGTGCCCAAGGGCGCGGCCCGGATCCGCGTCCAGCTCTCCGCCGCGCACAGCTCCGACGACGTCGAGGCCTGCGTGCAGGCCTTCGTCCGCAGCCGCGCTGCCGTGGACGCAGCCGGCGCCGCCTGAGGCCGCACACCGGGCCGCGGACGATGCCGGCCTGAGGGATCTGCAAGGATGGTGGCATGTCAGCAACTTACGATGTCGTGATTGTCGGCGGGGGCATCGCGGGCCTGTCCCTTGCCTCCGCCCTCGCCGGAAAATGCAGCGTGGCGCTGGTCGAGGCGGAGCAAACCCTGGCGTACCACACCTCGGCCCGCTCGGCCCGGCAACTGATCCCCAGCTATGGGCCGCCCGTGGTCCAGGAACTGACTGTCCGGACACTGGATGTCATCGCCGCCGGAGACGCCGAACGTCCGGAACCGGTGCTCACGCCGCGCAGCTTTCTGCTGGTCGGCGACGACGCCGCCGTCCGGTCCCAAGCCAGCGGCCACATGCGGCGGATAACCCACGCCGAGGCCATTGACCTCTGCCCGGCCCTGGTGCCGGAATCCTTCAGCGCCGCGGGCCTGGACACCGGGTCCTTCGCCTGCAACGCCCCGGTGCTGCTGGAGGACCACCGGCGCCGGGCCGAAGCCGGCGGCGTGGACATCATCACCGGCGCCAAGGTCCATTCCGCCCAGCGCCTCGGCACCGGCTGGGAACTCGGCGCCGGCCAGGAAGGCTTCCAAGCCGCCGTCGTGGTTAATGCGGCCGGCGCCTGGGCGGACGAACTCGCCGTCCTGTCCGGCGTCGAGAAGCTCGGCCTCCAGCCGTACCGCCGCACCGCGGCGATCGTCGACGTCGACCGGCCCCTCCCGGCCGACTGCCCGATGGTGGCGGCGGCCGACGACACCTTCTACTTCCGGCCGGACGGTGGCCAGGTCCTGATCTCACCCTCGGAACACGTGCCCAGCGGCCCGGAAGACGCCCGGCCGTATCCGGGGGACATCGAACGGCTCATCGCCCGGCTCAACGCCATCACCACCCTCGGGATCCACGGCATCAGTAAGGCCTGGACCGGGCTGCGGACCGAAGCCGCCGACGGCGTCCCGGTGGTGGGGTTCGACGCCGAGGCCCCCGGTTTCTTCTGGCTCGCCGGGCAGGGCGGGTACGGCTTCCAGACCTCGTCCGGCCTCGCCGAACTGGCCGCCGGGCTGATCCTGGCCGGGCAGGGCGCTGCCGCCTCGCCCCCCGCCGGGGCCGGTCCGGCATCCCGGACGGCGGAGGCGCTCGCCGCGACCCGCTGGTCCATCCGGCGCTGAAGAATGGATTCATGAGCACCCTTATCACCAATATCGCCGAACTGATGACCCAGGACGCGGACCACCGCGTCCTCCGCGACGCCGCGGTGGTGGTCGAGGGTGAGCGGATTTCCTGGCTCGGGCCCGCGGCCGGAGCCCCTGCCGCGGATGAGGCCGTGGACGCCGGGGGCCGGGCGCTCCTGCCCGGCTGGGTCGATTCCCACACCCATCTGATCTTTGCGGGGGACCGCACCGCCGAGTTCGAGGCCCGGATGGCGGGGGAGAGCTACAGCGCCGGCGGGATTGCCGTGACCACGGGCGCCACCCGGAACACCGGCGACTTCGACCTGACCCGGCTGGCGCTGGGCCGGGTCGCCGAGGCCGTGGCACAGGGCACCACCTACCTCGAGACAAAGACGGGCTACGGCCTGGATGTGGAGAACGAGGCCCGCAGCGCCCGGATCGCGTCCACGGTCGCGGACGAGGTCACCTACCTGGGAGCGCATCTGGTGCCGGCGGGGATGGACGCGGAGGACTACACGGAGCTGGTGTGCGGGCCGATGCTGGCCGCGGTCCGGCCCTACGTGAGCTGGGCCGACGTCTTTTGCGAGCGGGGCGCCTTCAACGAGGACCAGTCCCGCCGCGTGCTCCAAACCTGCAAGGACGCCGGGCTGGGGCTGCGGGTCCACGGCAACCAGCTCGGCGAGGGACCCGGCGTCCGGCTGGCCGTGGAGTTCGGCGCCGCGAGCGTGGACCACGTGAACTACCTGTCGGCCGCGGATATTGACGCCCTCGCCGCCAGCTGGTCCGGCTGGGACGGCGGCAGCGGCACCCGCGGCACGGTCGCCACCTGCCTGCCGGCCTGCGACCTCTCCACCCGGCAGCCGCTGGCCCCCGGCCGGGAGCTGCTCGACGCCGGCGTGCAGCTGGCGCTGGCCTCCAACTGCAATCCGGGCACGTCCTACACCAGCTCCATGGCGTTTTGCGTCACCACGGCCGTGCTGCAAATGCGGCTCAGCGTCCATGAGGCGGTGCGCGCCGCGACCTACGGCGGCGCGCTGGCCCTGGGCCGGGAGTCCGGGAACGACGTCGACGGCGAACGCGCGGTGGGCTCGATCGCCGTCGGACACCGGGCGGACCTGCACCTGCTCAACGCGCCGTCGGCCACGCACCTGGCCTACCGGCCCGGCGTCCCGCTGACGCACGCCGTCTGGCGGGCCGGCATCGCGCAGCCGGTGCGCTAGGCGGCGCCGGACCGGCACCGGAGTGGCCGGGGGGCCTAGAAGATCATCGGCGGGGCGTCGAGGACGGTTTCGTCCACCCGCTTCGTTTCCCACTGCGTGAAGGGCTTGTCGAGCTCGTACTTGCCGCGCGAGGTGCGCAGCAGGGTGCGGACCTCGGCGTTCTCGGGGTTGTTCAACGACTCGAAATACTCCACCGACCAGTGGAACCAGCGCATGCAGAACAGGCGCATGGTCAGTCCGTGTGTCACGAACAGCGCATTCGGGGCGTATCCGGGTTTGGACCAGTGCCGGTGCAGGGTCTCCATGAACGAGGAAATCCTGTCATACACATCCGAACCGGACTCGCCCTCGCGGAAGCGGTAGAAGAAGTGGCCGTAGGCGTTCCGGAGCTCCTTCTGGTCCTCGATGTCGCCGGCGATCTGAAAGTTCGCCCAGTCCTGCTCGCGCAGCCGCGGCTCCTCGATGACCCGTTCCACGAGCGGGCCGAGATCCAGCGCCTCCAGCGTCTGGTAGGCGCGCAGGTAGGGGGACACGTAGACACACACCCGCCGGCCGTCGAGCTGGCGGCGGACCTCTTCCCCGGCGGCCCTCGCCTGCTGCAGTCCCAGCGGAGTCAGCGGAATCCGGTAGTCCGGAACACGGTTGTAGATCGAGGTGTCGGCATTGGCGGCGGACTGCCCGTGCCGGATCATAATGATTTTCCGGGGCGCACTCATAGACCCCAAGCATAGGGCTCGCACCAGGCCCGCGACGCGGCGGGACTGAACCAGCCGGTGCCGCGCGGGCACCAGCAAACTATCGGCTACTGTTGGCAAGATAGGAACATGCTGGTTCCCTCCCGCCGTCGGCTGCGGTTTGAAGTCTTGATTGTCCTGGGACTGTCCCTGGGGCAGTCCGCGGTGTACTCCGTGGTGCAGCTGCTGGACAAGATGACCAGGGCGCCGCTGGCCCAGGGCACCTCGACGCTGAACCGGTCGCAAAGCACGCGGGAATACTTCGACCTCACCTACCAGCTGCTGGACATCGTCTTTGCCCTGGTCCCCGTGGCGCTCGTGATCTACTTCCTCACCGAGCACTGGCCCGCGGGAGAGCGTGGCACCTCGGCGTTCCGAAGGATCGGTTTCGACTTCGCCCGGCCCGGCAAGGACCTCCTGCAGGGCCTGGGGCTCGCCGCGGCCATCGGGATCCCGTCCCTGGGACTCTACGCCGCCGGCCGGGCGCTGGGCATCACGACGTCGATCATCCCGAGCGCACTGGACGCGTACTGGTGGACAGTGCCGGTGCTCGTCCTGTCCGCGATCCGGCACGCGGTGGTGGAGGAAGTGATTGTGGTGGCCTACCTGCTGGACCGGCTCGGGAAGCTGGGCTGGAGCATGCCCGCGGCCATCGCCGCCAGCGCCGTGCTCCGCGGCAGCTATCACCTCTACCAGGGGTTCGGGCCGTTCATCGGCAACGCCGTGATGGGCGTGGTCTTCGCCCTCGTCTACACCCGGACCAAGCGGATCATGCCGCTCGTGATCGCCCACGCCATCCTGGATACCGTGGCGTTCGTGGGATTCAGCCTGTTCGGCAGGGCGGTCGGCCTGGGCTGACGGGCGGGCCGGCCGCCGGGACGGCCGTTAAAAGGAATTCGGCCGCCATCTTGCGGGTGACAACGTTGGCACCTGCAAGATGGCGGCCGAAGCTTGTGGCAGCCGGAGCTTTAGATCGTGACGGCCCCGGTGGTGGTCTCAAACGTGACGGAGAGGATTCCGGGCGTGCCGTGCGGTGCGATCCAGTGCACGGCCACGTCGTCCAGCGGCTTCTCCACGGGTTCGCCCAGCCATTCCGTCACGCGCTCTGCCGAGCCGGCAATGGTCAGCGCTGACATTTTGACCTCGCTGGCGTAGGCGTTGGAGGGGTGAAGCTCCGGGTCGCCCTCCCACTTGAGCATGTAGGGCACCTGGGGGTCGGCGATGAGCCCCAGGATCCCGATCTGCTTCCAGACCAGTTCGCGGCCGTCGGGGAACTTCCGGTTGCCATTGACGGCCAAGCGGCCGAGTCGGTCCTCGAACGGGGCAAGGTCGTCAACTTCGACGCACCAGCCCATCCAGCCGCCGCCAGCCTCCGAGCGGGCCCGGACTGCCTGGCCGAAGGGCGCCTTGTCCGACGCCGGGTGGTTCAGGACCTCGACGACTTCCAGGTACTTGTGTCCGGCGAGCGGGATAATCATGTTGCGGGTCCCGAAACGGGGGTGGACTCCACCCTTCACGGCTTCGACGCCGAGGGCAGATGCAATACGTTCAGTGGTGGCTGCCAAGCCATCGTGTTCACAGGCGTAAGAGACGTGATCCATGCGCATGACCTCATCTTGGCATTTTGTGATGGACCTCTCAGCTTAGGGTGACCTTCCCAACGTGGGATGTCCTCCCGGTGATGTCGGCCAAGTCAGCATAGGCCGCGCCAGTCCGGGGATTGCCGGCCGGCATCCCGGGTGCAGACAGCCGTTGGGTGCCTGGAAAAGCCGTCATCTTCATCTTTGTCACAAAGCTATCCAGCGGTCTTCGGCCGTTCCTACACTGATAGCCAAGGTCATGAGTGCCAGCGCACAGCCCCGGCTTGCTGGCCGGCAACCCTCGTATCGCGGTGGGGTGCCCCGGGTGAAGACCCGGCCTTCCGGCGTCCGCCGGAGGGCAAGCGCGGCGCCTGCGCCGGTCCGGGCCGACGGCCCCGTCCGGTGCTGTGCCCAGTTCCTCGAGGAGCATCAATGTCGACTGCCTGGTCCTTTGAAACCCGCCAGATCCACGCCGGCCAGGAGGCGGACCCCGCCACCGGCGCGCGGTCCCTCCCGATCTACCAGACGACGTCGTTCGTCTTCCCCAGCGCCGAAAGCGCCG
This sequence comes from Arthrobacter sp. NPDC058192, assembly GCF_042883665.1. Taxonomy (NCBI): domain Bacteria; kingdom Bacillati; phylum Actinomycetota; class Actinomycetes; order Micrococcales; family Micrococcaceae; genus Arthrobacter; species Arthrobacter sp. NPDC058192. The sequence continues at coordinate 56,130 of NZ_JBHVVJ010000017.1, forward strand.
CGAACCGCTTCGCGCTCGCCGAAATCGCCCCCATCTACACCCGGATCGGCAACCCCACCCAGGACGCTGTGGAACAGCGCGTGGCCAGTCTGGAAGGCGGGCTCGCGGCCCTGCTGCTCAGCTCCGGCCAGGCCGCCGAGACCTTCGCGATCCTCAACATCGCCGAAGCCGGGGACCACGTGGTGGCCAGCCCGAGCCTCTACGGCGGAACCTACAACCTGCTGGCCCACACCCTGAAGAAGTTCGGCATCTCCGTGACGTTCGTGGCGGACCCCGACAACCTGGACCAGTGGCGGGACGCCGTCCAGCCGAACACCAAGCTGTTCTTCGGCGAAGTGGTCTCCAACCCCCGGCAGGACGTGCTGGACATCGAAGGCGTCTCCAAGGTGGCGCACGAGGCCGGCGTGCCGCTGATCGTCGACAACACCCTCTCCACCCCCTACCTCATCCGCCCGATCGAGTGGGGCGCGGACATCGTCGTCCATTCCGCCACCAAGTACCTCGGCGGCCACGGCGCCGCGATCGCCGGTGTGATCGTCGATTCCGGCAACTTCGACTTCGGCAAGGACCCTGGCCGGTTCCCCGGCTTCAACACCCCGGACCCCACGTACAACGGCCTGGTCTACGCGCGCGACCTCGGCAAGGACGGTGCACTGGGCGCCAACCTCTCCTACATTCTCAAGGCCCGGGTCCAGCTCCTGCGCGACCTCGGCTCGGCCGTGTCCCCGTTCAACGCCTTCCTCATCGCCCAGGGCATCGAAACGCTGAGCCTGCGGGTCGAACGCCACGTGGCCAATGCCACCAAGGTTGCGCAGTGGCTGGAGGAACGGGACGACGTCGAATCGGTCGCCTACGCCGGGCTGCCGTCCAGCCCCTGGTACGAGCGCGGACGCAAGTACGGGCCGCTGGGGACCGGCGCCGTCGTCGGGTTCAATATCGCCGGCGGGGCCGAGGCAGGCAAGCGGTTTGTCGATGCCCTTGAACTGCACTCGCACGTCGCGAACATCGGCGACGTCCGCTCCCTGGTGATCCACCCTGCGTCGACCACCCACAGCCAGCTCTCCGCCGAGCAGCAGGCCGTGGCCGGTGTGACCCCGGGGCTGGTGCGGCTCTCGGTCGGCCTGGAGCACATTGACGACATCCTCGCTGACCTCGACGCAGGATTCCGGGCTGCCAAGGGCGCGTAGCCAACCGCCGTGCTGTCATACGGAAGTCACAATCTTCGTCATTTCCGCACCCGGTTTCGTACACTCGTACAAGGTCATGAGTGCCAGCGACAGCCCCGGCTTGCTGGCCGGCAACCCTCCTTTTGCGGCGGGGTGCCCCGGGTGAAGACCTGGCCTGCCGGTCTGCTGACGGCGGGCAAGCGCGAAGATAGGTCCTCAGATGACGATTGCCCTCAACCGCAGCGGTGAACCCCAGACCATACCGTCCCGCAACGGTGCCGCCGGCCGCACGGAGGCCCCGCAGGGCACGGCCTTCCGGGCGCCGGACGGGATCGTCCAGTACGTGCGGATCGGTGATCTGCAGCTCGAATCCGGCGTCACCCTGCCGGACGCGGTCCTGGCCTTCGAGACGTGGGGGACCCTGAACGCCGACGCCTCCAATGCCGTCCTGATTGAACATGCGCTGACGGGCGACACCCACGTCACCCGCGGTGCCAGCGAGGAACCCGGCTGGTGGGAACAGCTGGCAGGTCCCGGCGCCCCCGTGGACACCGACAAGTATTTCGTCGTGTCGATCAACATCCTGGGCGGCTGCTCGGGTTCCACGGGCCCCTCCTCGCCCGCCCCCGACGGCCGGCCGTGGGGATCGAGGTTCCCCCTCGTCACGCTGCGGGACACCACCGCGGCTGAGGCGCGGGCGGCTGACGCCCTGGGCATCGACTGCTGGTTTGCCGTGCTCGGCGGCTCGCTGGGCGGTGCCCGCGCCCTGGAGTGGGCGGTCACGTACCCCGAACGGGTCCGGCGCTGCGCCGTGATTTCCGTCGGCGCGAGCAGCACCGCCGAACAGATTGCCTTCGCGCAGGCCCAGACCCTGGCCATCCGCCAGGACCCCCACTACAACGGAGGGGACTACTACGGCGGTCCGGAGCCCGAGGCCGGACTCGCGCTCGCCCGCCGCATCGCACACATCACCTACCGCTCCGCGGCAGAGCTCGATGGCCGGTTCGGCCGGAACGCCCAGGGGTCCGAGGCACCGCTGGCTGCCGGACCACTGGGCGGCCGCGGCCGTTATCAGGTGGAAAGCTACCTGGATCACCAGGGCAGCAAACTCGCCCGGCGTTTCGATGCCAACAGCTACATCGCCATTACCGAAGCGCTCATGAGCCACGACGTCTGCCGCGGGCGTGGAAGCCTGCAGGAGTCCCTGGCGGGGGCCACCGCCGAGTTCCTGGTGGCGGCCGTTGACTCGGACCGCCTGTACTTTCCCGCCCAGTCCCGGGCGCTCGCCGAGGCGCTTCCCGGCTGCCCGGATCTGCACATGATCGAGGCGCCGATCGGCCACGACGGCTTCCTGACCGAAATCGGCCAGCTCAGCGGCCAGCTGCGGGAATGCTTCTTCGGCTAGGCAGCAGTGCGGCACGTGTGCATTTTTGCAGACGCGCTCTGCGCTAATGGCCGTTGAGACTCCGCGCGGCAACGACCATACTCGTGGGTAATGGCGCCGTGTGCCACACATCACACGCGTGCTGAGCCCAATGGTCCACAGGGTGTCGACGACGACACCGAAGGAGTCACGATGAGTACGGAAAACGCCGCCGCAAGGGGCGAAGAAACGGTCGACGTTAAAGCGTCCGGCCTGAAGAAGGTAGTGGCCGCCTCAATGGCCGGGACCGTGGTGGAGTGGTATGAGTTTTTCCTCTACGCCTCCGCCGCCACCCTTGTCTTTGGCAAGATGTTCTTCCCGAATACGGGGTCGGAACTTGACGGCATCATTGCCGCATTCGTCACCTACGCGGTGGGCTTCGTTGCCCGCCCCATCGGCGGCATCGTCTTCGGGCACTTCGGCGACAAGTTCGGCCGGAAGCAGCTGCTGCAGCTGAGCATCATCCTGGTCGGCGTTGCCACTTTCGCGATGGGCTGCCTCCCGACCTTCCAGCAGATCGGCTACTGGGCCCCGGCCGCGCTGGTCTTCCTGCGCTTCGTGCAGGGCTTCGCCGTCGGCGGTGAATGGGGCGGCGCCGTCCTCCTTGTCGCCGAGCACAGCCCGAACAAGTCCCGCGGCTTCTGGGCCAGCTGGCCGCAGTCCGCTGTCCCGATGGGCAACCTGCTCGCCACCGCGGTGCTGTTCATCCTGTCCTCGGTGCTGTCGTCGGCGGACTTCCTGAGCTGGGGCTGGCGCGTGGCGTTCTGGCTCTCCGCGGTGATCGTGATCATCGGTTACTACATCCGCACCAAGGTCCAGGACGCGCCGATCTTCCTCGAAGCCCGCAAGGAAGTTGTCGTGGAGAACAAGGGCTACGGCGTCGCCGAGGTCTTCCGCCGCTACCCGCGCGGCGTCTTCACCGCCATGGGCCTGCGCTTCGCCGAGAACATCCTCTACTACCTGGTTGTGACCTTCTCCATCACCTACCTGAAGGTCGTCGTCCAGACCGACACCACCCGCATCCTGCTGCTCCTGCTGGTGGCACACCTCGTCCACTTCTGCGTGGTCCCGCTCGTGGGCCGGCTCTCGGACTCCCTGGGCCGCAAGCCTGTCTACATGGCCGGCGCTGTCCTCGGCGCGACGTGGGGCTTTTTCGCCTTCCCGATGATGGACACCAAGAACGACCTCACCATCCTCGCCGCAATCACCATCGGCCTGCTGTTCCACGCGCTGATGTACGCCGGCCAGCCGGCGATCATGGCGGAAATGTTCCCGACCCGGATGCGGTACTCGGGCGTCTCCCTGGGCTACCAGGTGACCTCGATCGTGGCCGGCTCGCTGGCGCCGATCATCGCGACGGCGCTGTTGAGCCAGTACAAGTCCTCCGTGCCGGTGGCCATCTACCTGCTCATCGCCTGCGCCATCACTGCCGTGGCCGTGTTCTTCCTGAAGGAAACCCGCGGCATCTCGCTCCGCGACGTCGACGCCGCCGACGCCAGGGGCACCGCCGAACTGCTCGCCAGCAACAAGAAGTGACCAGCCGGTAGTCACCCTGAGTCAGGCCCCGAACAGCCCCCGCCCGCACCGCCGGACGGGGGCTGTTCCGCGTCCGCACGCGGCTTAGGTTGCGCAGACAGGGTGCCTATCCCGCCAGGACGTCCTGCCGTTCCTCGATCTCCGTGCGGATCGCGCGGAGTACCGCCTGTACCGGCGCGGAGCGCAGCGACTCAGCGCGGGCCACTGCCCAGATCGGGAGCTGGCGCTGGAAATCGTCCGGCAGGACGGCAACGAAACCGGGCTTCCCGGCAACCATGAAATTGGGCAGCAACCCGATCCCGGCACCGCGGCGGACGGCCTCGAGCTGGGCGAAGATACTCGTGGCCTGGAAGCTGGACCGCGGCACGGGCAGCCGGGTGGAGCGATGCCCGAGTTCTGCCACCTGCAGGGCCGACTCCACGTAGGTCACAAAGCCGTGCTGCCGGACGTCGTCGAGCGTTGCCGGAAGCCCGCGCTCCCGGGCATACTCCGGGCTTGCGTACAGCCTCAGGAAGTAATTGCTGAGGAAGATGGCCTCCGCGTGGGCGACCTCCAGGTTGCCGACCACCACCTCAAGGTCCACCCCGGAGCGGTTCTGGCTGGCCTTGCGGGTGGCGCTGAGCAGCTCCACGTTGAGCAGGGGGCTCTCGCGCTGGAGCCGCACCAGGGCCGGCGCGAGGAACTCGGCACCAAACCCGTCCGGTGTGCTGATCCGGACCAGGCCGGAGAGCGCATCGCCGTTCCGGGCAATGGTGCCCGAGAGGGCGCCCAGGGTCCCCTCGATGACCTCTGCCGCTGCCACCGCCTGGCTGCCGAGCTCGGTGAGCTCCCAGCCGTGCGGGCTCCTCTCCAGGGTCCGGCCGCCCAGCTGTTTGTCCAGGGCGAGGATCCGGCGGGAAATGGTCGTGTGTGTGGTCCCCAGCGTCTCCGCCACCGCATTGAACCGGCCCAGCCTCGCCACGGTCAGCAGGATCAGCAGGTCATCCGGGCTTGGAAGCCGCCGCAGGTCCACTGGAACTCCTCCGCCCCGCCATGTGCATCTGTGCACATGGCGTCTTTAGTTTTTTGCCTTGATTGCACTGTACCAGTGTGTGATCGTAGTCACGGAAGCCGGCCGCGGGGCCGGCACATGCGCAAACGAAGCAAAGGAGCTTAAGCCATGGCAGTAATCGCCTGGATCGGACTGGGGAACATGGGCGGATCCATGTCGGTCAACCTCGCAGGGGCCGGACATGAGGTCCGCGGCTTTGACCTCAGCCCGGAGGCTGTCGCCGCCGCCGCGGCCGGGGGCGTCAAGCCCGCAGGCAGCATCGCCGAGGCCGTGGCCGGCGCGGACGTCGTCTTCACCATGCTGCCCAAGGGCGAGCACGCCCGCACCGTGTACCTCGGCGAGGACGGCGTCCTGGCCCACGCCGACACCCGGACGCTGCTGGTGGATTCCTCCACGATCGACATCGCCTCCGCCCAGGCCCTGCACGACGCCGCAGCTGCCGCCGGCTTCCGCTTCGTCGACGCCCCCGTCTCGGGCGGCATGAGCGGCGCGAAGGCAGCAACGCTGACCTTCATGATCGGCGGCGAGGCCGGCGCCGTCGCGGAGGCCACGGAGTACATCCGTCCGATGGCCGCGAACATCATCCCGACCGGCGGGCCCACCACCGGCCAGGCCGCCAAGATCTGCAACAACCTCATGCTCTTCATCAACCTGGCCTCGACGGCCGAGGGAGCCGTCCTGGCCGACCGCCTCGGGCTGGACAAGCAGGTCTTCTGGGACATCGCCTCCGTCTCCTCCGGCGACAGCTGGGCACTGCGCACCTGGTATCCGGTCGCCGGCGTCGTCCCGACCGCGGCCTCCAACAACGACTTCGCCCCGACGTTCACCACCGAGCTGGCGAACAAGGACATCGGGCTGGCCATCAGCGCGGCGCGCGACACCGGCACGCCCCTGGAAATCGGCGAGCACGTCCAGCAGCTGTTCCAGCGCCTCATCGACTCGGGCGAGTCCGGCAAGGACTGCTCAATGATCATCAAGCTCGTCGACGGCTCGCTCGAGTCCGCCAACTAGCCGCCCCCACTGCCTGCACCACACGAAAGAGACCCACCATGGAACGCATCCCGCACGTCATCAACGGCGCCCTGATTTCCGACGCCGAGCGCTTCGGACCCGTCTTCAACCCGGCCACCGGCGAGCAGGAGAAGGAGGTCGCCCTGGCCTCCGCCGCCCGCGTCGAGGAGGCCATCGCGGCCGCCCGCGCCGCCCTGCCGGGCTGGCGGGCAACCAGCCTGGCCAAGCGCACCGGCATCTTCTTCAAGGTCCGTGAACTGCTCATGCAGCGCCGGCCGGAACTGGCAGCGCTCCTGACCAGCGAGCACGGCAAGGTGCTCTCCGACGCCGAAGGCGAAATCACGCGCGGCCTGGAAAACATCGAGTTCGCCACCGGGCTGTCCCACATGCTCAAGGGTGAGCGCTCCGAGCAGGTCTCCGGCGGCGTCGACGTCCACTCGGTCCGCCAGCCGGTCGGGGTCGTCGCCTGCATCACGCCCTTCAACTTTCCGGCCATGGTGCCCCTCTGGATGATCGGCAGCGCCCTGGCCTGCGGCAACACTGTCCTCCTGAAGCCGAGCGAAAAGGACCCGTCCTCCGCGGTCTTCATTGCCCAGGTGTTCGCCGAGGCAGGCCTGCCGCCGGGCGTCCTCAATGTGGTCCACGGCGACAAGGAAGCCGTCGACGTGCTCCTGGAACACCCGGACGTGAAGGCCGTCAGCTTCGTCGGTTCCACCCCGATCGCGCAGTCCATCTACAAGCGCGCCGCCGACCACGGCAAGCGCGTCCAGGCCCTCGGCGGCGCCAAGAACCACATGGTGGTCCTGCCGGACGCGGACCTGAACATGGCCGCCGACGCCGCAGTCTCCGCCGCCTACGGCTCCGCGGGGGAGCGCTGCATGGCCGTCAGTGTCCTGGTCGCCGTCGGCAACATCGCCGACGAGCTCGTGGACGCCATCACCACCCGCATGGCCACGCTCAAGATCGGCCCCGGCACGGATCCCTCGTCGCAGATGGGCCCGCTCATCACGGCCGACCACCGCGACAAAGTTGCCTCCTACGTGGCCGGCGCCGCGGACGAGGGCGCCACCGTGGTGGTCGACGGCCGCGACCAGGAATTCGACTCGAACGGCTTCTTCCTCGGCGTCAGCCTGATCGACCACGTCAAGCCGGGCATGAAGGTCTACGACGACGAGATCTTCGGCCCCGTGCTTTCGGTGGTTCGGGTCGAGACCTACGCCGACGCCGTCAAGCTCGTCAACGACAACGAGTTCGGGAACGGGGTGGCCATCTTCACCCGCGACGGCGGCGCCGCCCGGCAGTTCGAGTTCGACGTCGAGGCCGGCATGATGGGCGTCAACGTGCCGATTCCGGTGCCGGTGGGCACCTTCTCCTTCGGCGGCTGGAAGAGCTCGCTCTTCGGCGACACCCACATGTACGGCCCGGAAAGCATCCGCTTCTACACCCGCGGCAAGGTTGTCACCACCCGCTGGCCGGACCCCGCCACCTCGGTGATCGACCTCGGCTTCCCCCAGGTGGACTGACCGGCACACGCCGCCGGGGGACTAGAGTGGGCAGACAGGGACGCCCAGGACCCGGGAGGAATCGTGACCACGCTCGCCAACCGCCCCAACACCGCGCTGCTCGTCGTCGATATGCAGGTCGATGTCGTTGCCCAGGCCTACCGCCGGAACGACGTCGTCGCGACCGTCGCCGCACTCGTGGAAAAAGCCCGGGGCGCCGGTGTCGACGTCGTCTGGGTGCAGCACCAGGGCGAGGAACTCCCGCGGGGCAGCGACGGCTGGCGGTATGTGCCCGAGCTCGCACGCCGCGACGCCGAGCCGCTGGTGCCCAAGGAGTACAGCGACGCTTTCGAGGGCACCGACCTGGAGGCCGTGCTCGCCGGACGCGGCATCGGCCGGTTTTTCCTGGCCGGCGCGCAGACCGACGAGTGCATCCGCTCCACCCTCCACGGCGGGATAACCCGGGGCTACGATGTCACGCTGGTCGCGGATGCCCACACCACCGAGGACCTGACGGAATGGGGCGCGCCGCCGCCCGAACTCGTCGTGGCCCACACCAACCTGTACTGGCAGTACCACAAGGCTCCCGGACGGACGGCGGGAACGGTCAACGCGGCCGACGTCGACTTCGCTAGCCCTTCATGATCTCCGCGCGCCGGGCCATGTAGTCCTCCATGGACATTTTCCCGTCGCTGTATTGCTGGTCTAGTTCAGCCAGCCGGCGCGCCCGGTAACCCTTCGGGGCCGCCGGGTCCTGCGGCGCCGAAGGCTGCGCCGTTCCCTGCCCTGTTTCCCGCCCCGTTCCGGGCTGCTGCGGCTGCTGGCTGTTCAGGTACTCGGGGCTGTCCTCGTACGGGACAGGGGACTGGTAGCCTGCCGGGCCCGGGTACTGCTGGCCCGGATACGGCTGGTTCGGGAACGGCTGGTTGGGGAACCGGGGCCCTGGCTGCTGCGGGGCGCCCAGCTGGCCGAAGCCGCCAAAGTAGTCCTGCTGCGTGTAGCCGTCCCGCGGCTGCTTGTTCTGGCTTCCGGGATTGCCCTGGTTGCCGGGGAACTGGCCGAACTGGCCCGGCGTGCCCTGGTTGCGGCCCCGGACGGACCTCCGGTAAAGGCGTACTGCCGTCGGAATCACGAACGACAACACGATGATCCAGAAGAACATGCTGCTCACGGTTGGGGGCCTTTCATCTGCCGGACCGGGGGAGTGTTCCTTCAGTTTAGGCCCCGCAGCTTCAGGCGGTGCAGGCCAGGGCGCCGCAACTGTAAGAATGGTGCCATGACTTCCGCTGCTGCCTTCCCCGCCCCTGTCGTCGAATGGTCCCGGCCGGAACAGGAGCGTGCGGGCAAGCCGCTGCTGGTCCTGTTGCACGGCTACGGCGCCAATGAACAGGATCTGCTCGGCCTGGCGGACATGCTCCCGCAGGACTTCGCGGTCGCCTCCGTCCGCGCCCCCATTGCGATGGGCCCGGGGTTCACGTGGTTCCCGCTCACGGCGTCCATCGACTATTCGCTCGACGCCGTCAAGGACGCCGCCCGCTACGTCCTGGACTGGCTCGACGGCGTCAAGGCAGACCACGCGTCGGTGACGCTGCTCGGGTTCTCCATGGGAATGGCGATGGCCACCACCATGCTGCGGCAGCGTCCGGCGGACTTCGCCGCCGTCGTCGGCCTGTCGGGGTTCGTCGTCGACGCCGGCGCGGACCCCATTTTCCGCGACGGAGACCTGGACGGAACAGTGCCGCTGTTCTGGGGCCGGGACCAGCAGGATCCCGTGATCACCGAGGACAAGATCGAGTACACCATGGGCTGGGTCCGCAAGCACGTGAAGCTCACCAAGGTCCTCTATACGGGCATGTGGCACGGCATTAACCAGCAGGAAATCGGTCACGTGTCCGAGTTCCTCACGCACGAGGTCCTCAACTCCAGGAACTAGCGGCCGGGACCTCGCCGGCTCGGACGCAGCGGTGCCGGCCGTTACGAGGCCGCCCGCGCGCTGATCCGCACGGTGCGGCCGTTCGCGGTGACGGTGTCGCCGTCGTGCAGCTGGCGGCCCCGGCGCTCCTCGATTTCGCCGTTGACCTTGACAAGCCCGTTTTTGATCAGTTCCGCGGCCTCCACACCGTCCTCCACCAGGTTCGCGAGCTTCAGCAGCTGGCCCAGCCGGATCATGTCGTCGCGGATGATGATGTCTTCCCATTCCGAATTGCTCATATACGCAATGATGCCCGACCAAAGGTGGCACGCATGACCCACACACCCCGGCTCCCGCTCATCGCGGGGCTGCCCATGGCCGTCGCGGCGGGGTTGTTCATACCGCTCCAGGGCCGCATCAACGGTGCCCTGGGGGCGGCGCTCGACGACGGAATCGCCGCCGCCGTCGTCAGCTTCAGCACCGGACTGGTGGTGATGGCCATCATTTCCGGAGTGCTGCCGAAGGGCCGGGCCGGGGTGGCCCGGATTTTGCCGGCCCTGCGCGAACGGCAGTTTCCGCCCTATTATGTCCTGGCCGGCTGCATCGGGGCCTTGTTCGTCTTCGCGCAGTCCTTCACCGTCGGGATTCTCGGCGTTGCGCTCTTTACCGTGGCCGCCGTGACGGGGCAGACGCTCAGCGGACTGCTGGTGGACCGGATCGGCATCGGACCGGCGGGGAAGAGGCCCATCACCGGCATCCGGGTGGTGGGCAGTGTACTGACCGTTGCCGCCGTCGCGTGGGCCGTGTCACCCAAGTTCAGCGCCGGAGAATCCGGGCCGCAGCTGCTTGTGCCCCTGCTGCTGCCGGTCCTGGCCGGCTTCCTGATGAGTTTCCAGCAGGCCATGAACGGCACAGCCACCGTTCACTACGGGTCCCCGATCGCCGCAACGGCCGTGAACTTCGTTGCCGGCGGCACCCTGCTGTGGGCGGCCTGGCTGGTGAAGCTGGCCGTGGCCGGCGCCGGGAACCCCCTTCCGGCCCAGTGGTGGTATTACCTCGGCGGGCCGCTCGGCTGCATCTTCATCGGCGTCGGCGCCCTCCTGGTCCGCAGCCTGGGGGTGCTGGTCACCGGCCTCGGGATGATCGCCGGGCAGCTGCTGGGGTCCCTCGGACTGGACCTGATCCTGCCGGTCCCCGGCACCGTCGTCGCACTTCCCACAGTCCTGGGCACCCTGCTGACGCTCGGTGCCATCATCCTGGCCACCCTGCCATGGCCGCGGGGCGCGCTGAAGCGGTAGCGTGCCGGTAGGCTTGGAGATTGCATCGCACAGCACTCTTTGTACAGGACTGTCTTTGTAGCACTGTGTTTGTACAGCATTGTTCGCATCCCCCCGTCCGGCAACCATCCGGTGACCCGGGGCTGACACCGCGGACCGCACCCAGCGGCCCTGTAGAAATTGGAGTTCCCATGGCAGCAAAATCCGTCCTCGACCAGATCATCTCCCTCGCCAAGCGCCGGGGATTCGTTTTCCAGGCCGGTGAAATCTATGGTGGCTCCCGTTCTGCCTGGGACTACGGGCCCCTCGGCGCCGAACTCAAGGAAAACATCAAGCGCCAGTGGTGGCAGTCCGTCGTCCGCGGCCGCGAAGACGTCGTGGGCCTCGACTCGTCCGTCATCCTGCCCCGCCAGGTGTGGGAGGCCTCCGGCCACGTCGAGGTCTTCTCCGACCCGCTGGTGGAGTGCCTGTCCTGCCACAAGCGCTACCGCGCGGACCACCTCGAGGAAGAGTACGAGGAGAAGAAAGGCCGTCCGGCCGAGAACGGCCTCAAGGACATCGTGTGCGCCAACTGCGGCACCCGCGGCCAGTGGACCGAGCCGCAGGAATTTTCCGGCCTGCTCAAGACCTACCTTGGCCCCGTCGCCAGCGACGAAGGCCTGCACTACCTGCGGCCCGAGACGGCCCAGGGCATCTTCGTGAACTTTTCCAACGTGCTGACCACCTCGCGGAAGAAGCCGCCGTTCGGCATCGGCCAGATCGGCAAGTCGTTCCGCAACGAGATCACGCCGGGCAACTTCATCTTCCGCACCCGCGAGTTCGAGCAGATGGAGATGGAATTCTTCGTCGAGCCCGGCACCGACGAGCAGTGGCACGAGTACTGGATGAAGGAACGCATGTCCTGGTACACGGGCCTGGGCATCCGGGAAGAAAACCTGCGCTTCTTCGAGCACCCGCTGGACAAGCTCAGCCACTACTCCAAGGGCACCACGGACATCGAATACCGCTTCGGCTTCCAGGGCTCGGAGTGGGGCGAGCTCGAAGGCATCGCCAACCGCACCGACTTTGACCTCTCCACCCACGCCAAGGCCTCCGGCGCGGACCTGAGCTACTTCAACCAGGCCACCAACGAGCGCTACACCCCGTACGTGATCGAGCCCGCCGCCGGCCTCACCCGTTCGTTCATGGCCTTCATGATCGATGCCTACACTGAGGACGAGGCACCCAACGCCAAGGGCGGCGTCGACGTCCGTACCGTGCTCAAGCTCGATCCGCGCCTGGCGCCGGTGAAGGCCGCCGTCTTGCCGCTGAGCCGCAACGAGGACCTGTCCCCGAAGGCCAAGGACCTCGCCGCCCAGCTGCGCAAGAACTGGAACATCGACTTCGACGACGCCGGCGCCATCGGCCGCCGCTACCGCCGCCAGGACGAGATCGGCACCCCGTTCTGCATCACCGTGGACTTCGACACGCTTGAGGACCAGGCCGTCACCATTCGCGAACGCGACACCATGAGCCAGGACCGCGTCTCCCTGGACAAGGTGGAGGGCTACCTGGCCGCGCGGCTGATCGGCGCCTGATCATGGCCATCGAATACCGGGAATGGCGGGAGGGCGACGACCTCGCGCTGCTGGAAATCTGGGGCGGCCCTGAGACCGTCCAGGCCGGGCAGTTCCGCGGCACGCTGGCCCCCTCGGGCAATGCTCCCTGGCGACGCTGCATCGTGGCCGAGGACATCGTGGACGGTGTCGCCATTCCGGTGGCGGCCGCCGTGGTCCACGAGGCCTCGCTGCACCCCGAGCGGCTCTGGGCGTATATCGAAGTGGCCCGGGACCACCGCCGCGCCGGCGTCGGGTCCACGCTGCTGACCATGCTCCGGCATGAGGCCGCCCGGGCGCCGTCGGGGGTGTCCAAGCTCCGCTGCAAGGTGGAGCCCGGCACCCCGGGCGCCGCGTTTGCCGAAGCCGCGGGCCTGGCCCCGATCCAGCGCTCCCGCCTCGTCGTCGTGGACCCGGCGCCGCTCAAGCTGCCGGTGTTCGGCGACGGTTCCGAGTCGGCAGCCACCGACCAGGTCGAGGACCTGGCCACGGGATCGGTGGAGCTCAGCGACGTCGTCGGCCGCTACTACACTGCCGTGCACCACTGGGACAGCCCGGGGGAGTTGAGCGTGGCCATGGTGCAGCGCTTGTTCCTGGACGACCTCAGCGGCGCGCACGGCGCCATCGTGCTGCGGGCACCGAAGGCCAGTGCCTTCGGGCACGGCATCGCGGCCAGCCGGAAGGGCCGGCTGGAGGGGTTCGCCATCAGCTATGCCGAGGGTGCCCCGGCCCCGGGCGCCGATGGCGGCGCCGCAGTGCCCAGCGAAGTCTTCCTCGGGCACGAGCCGAAGCTTGGCGAGGGTGAGGCCCGGGCTGCCGTGCGCGATCTGCTGGCCCTGATCGCCTACCAGCACCCGGTGATGCTGGAACTGGACGACGCGATGACCGCGCTGCGCGCCGTCGTCGAACCGCTGCTCGAAACGGGCAGGGCCCATGTCCAGGGCTCCGAAACGCTCGTCGTTTCCGACCCGGCCTAGGCCACTAACCCAACTGACCCGCGGCTGTGGCCGTTATGACGCCTCATAACGGCCACAGCCGCGGGTCAGTTTTTGGGTTTACTTAGGGATCACCGGCGGCACGAAGCCGAAGGTCATGCCCAACAGCCACACGAGCAGCAGGACCACGGGCAGGTGAAAAACGAACTGCAGGAACGTGAAGCCCACCAGGTCCCGGGCACGCAGCCTCAGCACGGCCAGCAGCGGCAGCATGAAGAACGGGTTGACCAGGTTCGGCAGCGCCTCGGCGATGTTGTAGATCTGCACGGTCCAGCCAAGGTTCATCTGAACGTCCGTGGCCGACTGCATTACGTAGGGTGCCTCCACCAGCCATTTGCCGCCCCCGGAGGGCACCAGGATGCCCAGGACCGCCGTGTAGAGGGCAATGACGACGGCGAATCCGCCGCCGCTGCCGATGTCCGAGAAGAACGCGGCCAGGTGGGTGGAGAGCGTCATGCCCCCGCTTCCCGTGGCCTTGGTCAGGATGGCGGCCATCGCGGCGTAAAGCGGGAACTGCACGAGGATGCCTGCGGTGGCCGGAACGGCCTTCGTGACGGCCTGCAGGAAGTTCCGCGGCGTCCCGTGCAGGACCAGGCCCAGGATGAGGAAGACCAGCAGGTAGCCGTTGAGGCTGCTGACCACGCTGAGGAACGGCTTGGTGAGGAACTGCGAGACGAGCCAGCCGAGCGTGAGGACGCCCGCCAGGATCGGCAGGATCTTGCTGTATTCGAGCCATTCACCGGGCCGGGACCGCGGCGCGGGCTCGCTCGGTTCATCGTCCAGGTCCACGCCCAGATCCTCCGCGGTGCGGATGGAGCCGCCCTGGGGCGCGGAGAAGTGCGCGATCACGGTGGTGAGGGCCATGAGGATGACCAGTGTCAGCAGCGACTGCCAGGTGAAGATGGTGGTGCCGAAGTCCAGGACGCCGGTGATCTTCAGCAGGGCCGGAGGCAGCGACGCCGCCGTGGCCTGCAGCTGCGCGGCAGAGGAGGACAGTCCCAGCGCCCAGACGGCGCCGAGGCCCATGAACGCCGCCGCGCCGAGGGCCCGGTAGTCCACTGTCAGGTCCTTGCGCCGGGCGATGGCCCGGGCCAGAAGCCCGCCGAAGATCAGGCTGAGTCCCCAGTTGAGGAAGGACACCGACATCGAAAGCATGGCCACGAAGCTCACCGCGGTCCGTGCGGTCGACGGCACGAGGGCAAGCCTGTTGATGAGTCTCGCCACCGGCGGTGACGTGGCCACGACGTAGCCGGTCAGGACCACCATGGCCATCTGCAGGGTGAAGGCTGTCAGGTCCCAGAAGCCGTTGCCGAAGGAATCGGCGATCGCCTGCGGCGAGGCGCCGATGGCAAGTGCTGCCACGGCGATGATGACGACGCCGGCGAGGGCGAAGATATAGGCGTCAGGGAACCACTTCTCGGTCCAGGCCGCCATGCGCTGGGCTATGCGTGCGAGACCCCGTTCTTCGATTCCGTCCTTGGTCACGACTGTGCTTGACACAGGTGTCCTCTCCATTGAGTGCGATTTGTACCCGATGGAGTTTAGTCAAGATGATTGCGTAAGCCGGGTTTATCGGGGCTTGGCCCCGGCGCGCCGCGGCGGCAAGGGCAGGAAGCCGGAGGTGGAGTCAATGTATTCCTGGTACCCGGGCCGTCCGGACATGGCCTTTTCCGTCAACGGCTTCCCCGTCTTGCCGGCGAGCGTCCAGATCATGACGGCGGGGGACAGGACGGTCAGGACGCCGGGCCAGGAATCCGCGGCCACGAGGTAGAGACCAGCCCAGACAGCGGCGTCACCGAAATAGTTCGGGTGGCGGGTGTAGCGCCACAGCCCGGTGTTGAGGACAGTGCCTCGTCTGGCAGGATCGGCCTTGAACTGCGTGAGTTGCCGGTCCCCGACCGTCTCGAACACAAACCCCAGGACCCACAGCAGGACGCCGAGGAACGCGAGCCAGCCCAGGTTTCCGATGGCGAACATGCCGACCTGGATGGTGAGCGAGACGAAGAACAGCACCATGCCCTGGGGCAGGTACACCCGGCGCAGGGCGTAGGCGTTGCGTGATCCGGGTGCCTTCGCGAGCAGGTCCACATACCGCGGATCCTCGGGCCCGCCGCGTGCACGGAGCCCGATGTGGACCGCGAGGCGCACGCCCCACACCGCGACGAGGACCAACAGCAGCAGCCGGCGGCCGGCGTCGCCGTATCCGGCCGAAAGCACCCACGAGACGGCGGCGACCACCACGAAGCCGGGCCCCCAGACCGTGTCCATGACCGAGTGCCGGTGCTGCCGCACGGCTGCCGCGAAAGTCAGCGCCAGCAGCGCCACAATGCCCGCAACAACCCAAGGCAGGCTGGCGAGGAAGGCATCCAGAGGGAACGGCGGCATCACAACACCACCGGCAGGCGCGTTCCCGCCACTGGCAGGATGCGGTGCAGGGTCTTCGTGGCACCGGCGACGTCGGCGCCCGTGGCCTCGCCGAAGGCGTCCAGGATGAACCCCGTGGTCAGCACATTCCACAGCTGCACCCGGCGGATCATGAAGTGACCGGCACCCTTGAGGGAAACGTAGTCCACGGAGGCGGCGACGCCCGCGGCGCGGCGGGCGTACCCGAGCGAGTTGTGCGGACTGGTCCAGCGGTCGTCTGAACCGTGGACGATCAGGAGCCGGCGGCCCGCGACGGGTCTCACCGGCGTCCCGGCGCTGAGCCAGGGAGCAAGGGCGACGACGGCGTCAACCTGGGGATCGTCGGCGACGGAGACTGCCGTCAGGCCGCCCATCGAGTGGCCCAGCAGGTACACGGGCACCCCGGGATGATCACGGCGGATATGGGCGAGCGCCCAGCGGGCGTCCTGAACGGGGGACTGGTCCTTCCCGTTCCACCCCCGGTATCTGTTCCGCAGGGTCCAGACGGCCAGGCCGTGCCGGCCGCCGCGGGTTTTCAGCGACTGGGCAAAGGGCAGCATCCGGGCGGGGCTCAGGTGCCGGCCGCGGACAGGATCGTAGCTGTCCGCCCGTCCGCCGTGCAGGACAAGGACGACGCCGCGGGTGGGCCCTGATGCTTTGGCTATGGTGAGCACGGCCTTGGCGGCTGGTCCTGAACGGCCGTGTTCGGGTTCGCGGTCGTCTGGTTTGCGCATGGCCACCCGTGTTCCTGTCCATCGTCTGTCTATCACCAACACTAGGTCGGGGCCCCTGCACGTCAAGGCAGGTGCTGCCCAGTGTGGATTCGGAACCGGGACCCCGGGGGATGGGTGCGGGCCTGCGGACGGCGTGTCCCGTCATCCGTCCAGAGCGGCCCCGCCCGCACCGTAGAGTTTTCCGCATGAGGTTGAACTGCTGATGGGCGCCGGACACTCGCATTCGCATACGGAAAATCCGGAGCCGTCACCGCGGATGCTCGCGGCGCGGAGGAAGGCCAACTGGATCCTGGCCGCCGTCCTCATCCCGCTGACGCTGCTGACCCTGGCGGCCATGGCCTTCCTGTGGCCGTCGGGAAGCAAGGAGGGCCTGACACTGGCCAGCCCCTACGCGGCGGCCCCGGGCGTGACGTTCGACACCGGAAAGATCCAGCGGGTCGTCGTCGGCAGCTGCTCGGATGCCTCGGCGAGCGGCGACACCGCGCAGCCCGGCGCCCCCGGCGCCGCGCAGCCCGCACAGGACGGCTCGCAATGCACCCTCGCCTACACCGAACCGGACCAGGGCGGCAACCCGGTGAAGGTGGTCATCAACCCTGACGTCGCGAAGTCCCATGGGGTGAAGCCCGGGGACAACATCCGCTATCTGAACCTCTCCAAGGCCCAAGGCGCGTCGGCCGCCCGGGGCGCGCCGGCGTACGTCTTCGTCGATTTTGTCCGGACGCTGCCCATTATCTTCCTGGCTGTGCTCTACGCCGTCGTGGTGATCGCGGTGGCGCGCTGGCGCGGCCTGCGTGCCCTGATCGGACTGATCGGGGCCTATGTCGTGTTGGTCTCGTTCATGCTGCCCGGGCTCGTCGAAGGAAAACCGCCCCTGCTCCTGGCGCTCGTGGGGTCCACAGTGATCATGATCGGGGTGCTCTACTTTGCCCACGGCTTCTCGGCCCGGACCTCGACGGCGCTGCTGGGGACGATGTTCGGCCTCGCCATCACAGCGTTACTGGCGGCCTGGGCCACCGACGCGGCAAACCTCGCCGGGGTGGGCAGCCACGACGCAGCCACGCTTGCCAACATTTCGGACCACATCTCGATCTCCGGCATCATCCTGTGCGGACTGATCATTTCCGGGCTGGGGGTGCTGAACGACGTCACGATCACGCAGTCGTCGGCGGTCTGGGAACTGTGGGAACTCGCCCCCGAGACCAGCGCCCGGCAGCTCTTCGCGTCCGCGATGCGGATCGGCCGGGACCACATCGCCTCCACTGTCTACACCATCGCGTTTGCCTACGCCGGCGCCGCCCTGCCCGTCCTGATCCTGGTCATGCTCTACGAGCGGCCGCTCGGTGACGCCCTGACCAGCGCCGAACTCTCCGAAGAGGTGATCCGGACGCTCGTCGGTTCCGTGGGGCTCGTCCTCGCCGTTCCCGTTACAACCCTCGTCGCCGTGCTCGTGGTCAAAGCCACCGGGGTCAAGGCCGCCGGGACCGAGGGCCGCGCCGCGGTAGCCGGTGCCGTGGTACCCGGTGCCGTGGCGCCGACGGCGGATGACGCGACCTGGACCGGGCCGGACGGCGCCGGTGCAGAGCCCGCCACCCGGCGCGGGCGGCGGGCCGCGCTGCGGGGCTGAGGCCCCATCCGGCAGGAGCCGGAACGTTCCACACCACCGCACCTTTCCACATGGCCCGGGCGGGATCGGAACGATTTGCCCGTCTTTGAGACAATGGTCGGGTGACTGTCGTAGCAACGCCTCCCGCACCCAAGCTGGAACTCCCGCCCCTGAAGCTGGGCCCGATCACCGTGGACACCCCCGTGATCCTGGCTCCCATGGCGGGAATCACCAACTCCGCCTTCCGCAGGCTGTGCCGTGAATACGGCGGCGGCCTGTACGTCGCGGAGATGGTCACTTCGCGCGCGCTCGTGGAACGCACGCCCGAGTCGCTGCGCATTATTTCGCACGACGACGACGAGAAAGTTCGTTCCGTCCAGCTCTACGGCGTGGACCCGGTGACCGTCGGCCAGGCCGTCCGGATGCTGGTCGAGGAAGACCACGCGGACCACATCGACCTCAACTTCGGCTGCCCCGTGCCCAAAGTCACCCGGCGCGGCGGCGGCTCGGCCCTGCCGTGGAAGATCGACCTCTTTACCTCGATCGTCCAGACTGCCGTCAAGGAAGCCTCCAAGGGCAACATTCCACTGACCATCAAGATGCGCAAGGGCATCGACGAGGACCATTTGACGTACCTCGACGCGGGCCGGATCGCGCGCGATTCCGGGGTCGCCGCCGTCGCCCTCCACGGCCGCACGGCGGCACAGTTCTATTCCGGCCAGGCCGACTGGTCCGCCATCGCCCGGCTGAGGGAGGCGCTTCCGGACATCCCCGTCCTCGGCAACGGTGACATCTGGTCCGCCGAAGACGCGGTCCGGATGGTGCGCGAAACGGGCGTGGACGGCGTCGTCGTCGGGCGCGGCTGCCAGGGCCGGCCGTGGCTCTTCGGGGACCTCATGGCCGCGTTTGAGGGCAGTGAGCAGCGGTACCGGCCGGATCTGCGCCAGGTGGCCGAAAGCGTGTACCGGCACGCCGAGCTGATGGTCGAGACCTTCGGGGATGAGGGCAAGGCCCTGCGCGAAATCCGCAAGCACATGGCCTGGTATTTCAAGGGCTACGTGGTGGGAAGCGAGCTGCGCCACCAGCTGGCCCTCGTCACCAGCCTGGAAGTGCTGCGCGGAACCCTTGACCAGCTGGACCTCGACTCGCCCTACCCCGGGGTCGATGCCGAGGGCCCGCGCGGCCGTGCCGGCTCGCCCAAAAAGCCGGCGCTGCCCAAGGACTGGCTGCTGAACCGCACCCTGGATGACGAGCAGACGCGCGACATCTCCTTCGCCGAGCTGGACGTCTCCGGTGGCTGAGGCCCGGACCACCGCCCCCGTCCTGGGCGGCTACACGTTCCGGGACTCCGCCCGTTGGGTCGAAGAGCCGGCCAAGAGCACCTACCGCTCGGACTTCGAGCGGGACCGTGCGAGGGTCCTGCATTCCTCGGCACTGCGCAGGCTCGGCGCCAAGACCCAGGTGGTCGCCCCCGATACTGACGACTTCGTCCGGACCCGGCTCACGCACAGCCTCGAGGTGGCGCAGGTGGGCCGCGAACTCGGCCGGATGCTCGGCTGCGACCCCGACGTCGTGGACACCGCCTGCCTCAGCCACGACCTCGGCCACCCGCCCTTCGGCCACAACGGCGAAGCGGCCCTCAACGAGGTGTCCCATGGGATCGGCGGCTTCGAAGGCAACGCCCAGACGCTCCGGTTGCTGACCCGGTTGGAGCCCAAGGTCCTGGCCTCCGACGGCCGGCCGGCCGGGCTGAACCTGACCCGCGCGAGTCTCGACGCCGCCGCCAAGTACCCCTGGTCCGCCGTGAACGCGCCCGTCATCCACGGGGAGCGGACCAGCAAGTTCGGCGCCTACGAAGACGACCTGCCCATCTTCGAGTGGATCCGCGAGGGTGCCCCGGAGCGCCGGTCCTGCCTGGAAGCGCAGGTCATGGACCTCGCGGACGACATCTCCTACTCGGTCCACGACGTCGAGGACGCGATCGTTGCGGGCCATTTCCAGTTGCGCTGGATGGACAACCCGGACCACCGCGCCCGCGTCGTCGGCTACGCCAAACAGTGGTACCTGCCGCACAAAGACCCCGCCGAAATCGACGCCGCCCTGGCCCGGCTGGAGGCTACCAGCGTCTGGGTGCGGGAGGCTGACGGCAGCCGCAAGGCCATGGCGGCGCTCAAGGACATGACCAGCCAGCTCATCGGCAGGTTCTGCCAGAGTGCACTGGAGGCCACCCGCGCCGTCTACGGTCCGGCAAAGCTCACCCGCTACCATGCCGAGCTGATCGTCCCGGATGAGACGGTCATGGAAATCGCCGTGATGAAGGGCCTCGCCACCACGTTCGTCATGACCACCGAGCACCGCCAGCCCGTCTACGAGCGCCAGCGGGAGGTCCTGCACGCCCTCGTCACGGCGCTGAGCGCTTCGGGGGACCGCCACCTGGAGCCGATGTTCGCCGCCGACTGGCTCGGCGCGGCAGACGACGCCGCGCGGCTGCGGGTCGTGATCGATCAGGTCGCGTCGCTGACCGACGGCTCGGCACTGGCCATGTACGAGCGGCTCGTGGGCAGCCTGCCGTCGCTGTGGTGACGGGCAGCATAGCCGTCCGGTCGGCGTCGTACCCGGGGCTTAGGATGGCACTGTGGCCGGCCTGATCAAACGCGAAGACATCGACGAAGTACGCCAGCGCACCGACATCAAGGAAGTCGTCGACGGCTACGTGACGCTCAAGGGAGCCGGGCTCGGGTCCTACAAAGGCCTGTGCCCCTTCCACGACGAGCGCTCACCTTCCTTCACCGTGCGTCCCCAGGTTGGCCGGTACCACTGCTTCGGCTGCGGCGAGGACGGCGACGTCATCTCCTTCGTTCAAAAGCTGGACCACATTTCCTTCCACGAGGCAGTGGAAAAGCTGGCGCATCGGATCGGCTTCGAGCTCCACTACGAGGACGGCGGTTCCGGACCCAACCGGGAGGACATCGGGCGGCGGCAGCGGCTGCTGGACGCACACAAGGTGGCCGATGAGTTCTTCCGCGCCCAGCTCCTGACTCCGGGCGCGGCTGAGGGCCGCAATTTTCTCTACGGCCGGGGTTTTGACCGGGCGGCCGCGGAACAGTTCGGGGTCGGGTATGCCCCGCAGGGCTGGGACGCGTTGCTGAAGCACCTGCGTGGCCGCGGCTACACCGACGCGGAGCTCAAGCTCACGGGCATGTTTTCCGAAGGCGGCCGGGGGATCTACGACCGGTTCCGCGGCCGGCTGATCTGGCCCATCCGCGATATTGCCGGCGACACCATCGGCTTCGGCGCCCGCAAGCTGTACGAGGACGACCAAGGCCCGAAGTACCTGAACACCCCCGAGACCGCGCTGTACAAGAAGTCCCAGGTCCTCTACGGGATCGATCTCGCCAAGCGCAACATCGCCAAGGACCGCCAGCTGGTGGTGGTGGAGGGCTACACCGACGTCATGGCGTGCCATCTGGCCGGGGTCCCGACGGCGGTAGCCACATGCGGCACAGCCTTCGCCACCGATCACATCAAGATCGCGCGCCGGCTGTTGTCCGACGACGGCACCGGGGGAGAGGTCATCTTCACCTTCGACGGCGACGCCGCCGGCCAGAAGGCGGCGCTGCGGGCCTTCGAAGAGGACCAGCGGTTCGTCGCGCAAACCTTTGTGGCCGTGGAGCCCACCGGCGCGGACCCTTGCGAGCTCCGCCAGTCCAAGGGCGACTCCGCGGTCCGGGACCTGATCTCCAGCCGCCGTCCGCTGTTCGAGTTCGCCATCCGCGCCACGCTTAAGCGGCACAACCTGGACACCGTCGAGGGCCGGATCGCGGCCCTGCGCGAGTCGGCGCCGGTGGTGGCGCAGATCCGCGACGCCGGCATCCGGCCGGCCTACGCCCGCGAACTGGCCGGCTGGCTGGGAATGCCGGTAGAGGAAGTCAGCAGGGCTGTCGGGGCGGCTACGAAGCGTGCCGCGCAGGCTGCATCGGCCGGTCCGGGCGGTGGCCAAGGGCACGTCCAGGGCGCCGGGACCGGCCGTGGACAGGGGAGCGGCCAAAGTCATGGTCAAGGCGCCGGGTCCGGGCGCGGCTACGTCGGACCCGGGCCCGGCGTCGCACCCCTGCCGCCGTCGGCCGTTCTTCCGTCCTATAACCGGCCCGACCCGCGCGACCCCGTTGCGGCGATGGAGCGCCAGGCCCTCGAGGTGGTGCTGCAGGAACCCGGCATGCTGGAGGGCGAGACGTGGCAGCGTTTCTCTGACGCGCGGTTCTCCACGCCCGCCTACCTGGCCATCCACGAGGCCATCCGCGCCACCGGGCTCGCGTCCACCGGGGACCCGGTGCGCTGGGTGGAGCAGCTGCTGCAGGAGGTCCCGGAGCCGCTGCGGCCGCTCGTGTCCGAACTCGCCGTGGTGCCGCTGCCCGCCAGCACGCCCGAGGGTGCCCAGCGCTACTGCAGGGACATCCTCGCCCGCCTGTTCGAGCTCCAGATCACCCGGGTGAAGGCCGAGAAGATGGGCCAGCTGCAGCGCCTGGATGCCTCGGCCGATCCCGAGGAGTTCCAGCGGCTGAACCGCGAACTCATGCAGCTGGAGATGCAGCGGCGGTCCCTGCGGTCGGACGCCTGAGCCGCCGATTTCGTTTCCCGGGCGGTTGTTTGCTAGGCTTATAGCCGCTTCATTCCTCCTTAGCTCAATTGGCAGAGCATTCGACTGTTAATCGAAGGGTTGCTGGTTCAAGTCCAGCAGGAGGAGCGCGCAGTCCCCGTTCCGGGCTTCCGGGACGGGGACTTTTTTATACCCGGAGGGGGTATCCGCCGCGGTGCGGGCCCTTGCCCCGCGGCCAATTTCCCTACCGGCAAAACCTTTGCTAATGTCATACCTGCTTCATTCCTCCTTAGCTCAATTGGCAGAGCATTCGACTGTTAATCGAAGGGTTGCTGGTTCAAGTCCAGCAGGAGGAGCGGACAGGTCCCGCGGCCGGTGAAAACCAGCCGCGGGACCTTTTTTATTGAGTCCTTTTAGTGGGTCCTGTCGGGTCGCTCGAGCGGTTCAGCTGACCGGGCCTCAAACGAAGTACATTTCCACCTGCAGGAAGCGTTGGGCCTCGGCGACGGCGGCCTCGAAGGCCTCCTGTTCAGTGGGGGATTTCCGCGGCTCGCGCGGATGCCATTCATGCGGCGCCGAATGCACCTGGGTGAACCCGGCGCCCGGGGGTGCGTAGAAGATGCCGAACCGCTGCACGGGCCACTCCGGGGAAGTCTCCGGCGCCACGAGCAGGGCGGAGTCGGCGCCCGGGTTGTACCACTGGGCAATCGGCCGGCGCCGGTCCTCAGTGAACAGGCCAGCGGCGTACATGGCCGCCGACTGCGGGCTGGTCTGGCTGCACAAGCGGTCCCACCACAGGGGCAGGATTCCGGTGTCGCACCGCTGCCACGTGGCGGGTAGGGGCTGAGGTTCCTGCCGGTGGGGCATGAAACAACTTTATCTCCCGCCGCGGACGTCCAACAGGGTCCGCAGCGGCAAGGGGTGCGGCGTGAACGGCGGAGGCGGTCGTGCGGCGCCCAGCGGGACATGCCCCCTGCCGGACTTTACCGATGGACATAGTGCCCTTGTGCCCAATCCCGGACGCGAGGAATGGACATGCCCGACCGGGGTGGGCGCGAGGAATGGGCATGTTCCGCCCGGAATGGGGGAGGGCTGGACATGTCCGGACATGACGGGCGCGACGAATGGACATGTCCCGCCGGGACGAGCCAGCACCTACTGGATCGGCGGGACCGTCCTGGGCCGGACAACGAGCCAGAGCGCGGCGGCTGCCATCAGGATGCAGGCGGCCTGGACCGCGCCCATGGGAGTTGCGGATTCCACGCCGAGCCAGCCGACCACCGGGGAGATCAGGCCCGCCATGAGGAACGTCGCGGCACCGAGCAGGGATGCGGCTGTTCCGGCCTGGGCACCGTGTTTGGCCAGCGCCAGCACCTGGACCGTGGGGAAGGTGAAGCCCGCACCGAGGATGTAGAACCAGAGTGGCACCAGGACACCCCAGAGCCCCAATCCCAGCTGGTCAAAGACGACAATCAGGACGGCCATGAGGAACATCCAGGCGGTGGAGCAGGCCAGGATCCATTGCGGCGGCACCCGCTTGACGAGCCGAGCACTGGTCTGGACGCCGGCAACGATGCCGAGGGAGTTGATGCCGAACAGCAGGCCGTACTGCTGGGGTGTGAAGCCGTAGACGTTCTGGAACAGGAAGGGTGACGCGGAGAGATAGGTGAAGAGGCCCGCGAAGTTCATGCCGCCCACCAGCAGCAGGCCCACGAAGATCCGGTCGGAGAACAGCACCTTGTAGCGCTGCCGGGCGGTCAGTCCGGTCTTTCCGCGCAGCTCCCGGGGCAGCGTTTCCCTGATGACGAACAGGGCTGCGATGATGACGCACGTCCCGTACGCGGCCAGGAACAAGAAGATGCCGGGCCACGGCACCAGCAGCAGCAGTTGGGAGCCGATGACGGGGGCCAGGATCGGGGCCAGGCCGTTGACCAGGGCCATGCGCGAATACATGCGCACCATCGCGTAGCCGCTGAAGAGGTCGCGGACCATGGCCATGGCCACAACGCCGCCACCCGCGGCGCCGATGCCCATGAGGACACGGAAGAAGCCCAGCGCGGCGATATCGGTGGACTGGGCGGCGCCCAGGGACGCTGTGATGTGGACCGCCGTGGCCAGGATCAGGGGCAGCCGCCGTCCGAACTTATCGCTCAGCGGTCCCACCACCAGCTGTCCCAGCGCGAACCCCACGGTGGTCCCGGTCAACGTCAGCTGGACTGCGGCCTCGAAAACGCCCAGGCTTTCTTCCAGCGACGGGAACGCGGGGAGGTAGAGGTCCACCGTGAACGGCCCAAGGGCAGTCAAAGCGCCGAGCGTCAAGATGTAGAGGAATTTACGACGGCGGCTCAGGGAATCACCGGGATTGGGGGGTGTAGTCACAGAGGTCCATCCTAGGGCCCGCCGGGGCGTCGGAGGGCGGTGGCGCGGGCGCGCCACACCGTGCCCGAAAAGTGCTCCCAACAGCCGAAATGATAGTTTTGACACCGGGGTCTGTGCGAAGCTGTCCAGACCCGGCAAGCCCGCGGAAGCGGAACGACAGATGGCACCAGTTAGGCGGGACCGATGAGCGGACGTCACAGCGGCGGGACAGGCAGCAGGTTGCGTATTTCGGCGCTGCCCAAAACCCTGAAGATGATCTCCAAACTGGCGCCCCGGCAGCTCAATGACGAGATTGCCCTGGCTAAGGCCGAGATCAAGCGCAAGGGGACCCAGGTCGGCGTCGCGGGCGCCTTCTTCGGCGTCGCACTGGTTTTCATCTTGTTCCTGGTGATCGGGCTGGTCGTGGCCGCGATCATGGGGCTGGCCACCATCATGCCGGCATGGCTCGCCGCATTGCTGGTCTGCGGCGTGTGCCTGATCATCGCCGCTATCGGCGCTCTCATTGGGCGGAACAAGCTCATGAAGGTTATGCCGCTGATCCCCGAGCAGACGATCCGGGGACTCAAATACGATCTCGGCATCGCCAAGGAAGGCTCCGCATTCGACCCGGCCGTCCTGGACCCGAACTCCGAACAGTACAAGGCTGCGAAGGCCGCCAAGGAAGCCGCAGCCGCCAAGGCGAAGGCGGAAAAAGAAGCCAAGGCTGCCGCCCAGCCAGACTTCGGCCCGCCCCCCACAGAGGCGGAACTCTTGCATCGGCTCGGTCAGCGGCGCACGAATCTTACCGGCGCGCGTGACGACCTCGGCCGCGAACTCGATGTCAAGACCCAGGCCATGGCCCTGCTGGCCGTCCTCCAGGCACGGCTGCAGGAGGCTGTCGAGCAGCTCAACGGAGCCGTGGAGCGGCTTAAGGAGAAGGCTGCGGGCTTCCGGTCTGCCGTCGCGGCCCGCTCCTCGCAGTTGCCAAGCGTCGACGGGCGGGGCCTGGCCGGCCAGGCCAAGGAGCGCTGGAAGCCCCTTGCGGCGCTCGCAGCGTCGGGGGCCGCCCTCGCGGTTCTCCTGCGCAAGCTCCTCAAGGGCTAGGCAGACCCCTGAACCCAAACACCAAACCGTTGCTGTCCGCGGAAAGGGGCAATCGATGAAGTTCATCGGTGCTGGTGCCCGCCCCGGACAGCCCCTGGTCCACCGCGACGCGGTCTTCACGGTACCGAATGTCCTGACCGTGGTGCGCTTCCTCGGCGTTCCCCTGTTCATCTGGCTTGTCCTTGCGGAGCGCAAGTACGGAGCTGCTGCCCTCGTGCTCGCCATCATGGCCGGCACCGACTGGGTGGACGGCTACATTGCCCGCCGCTTCAACCAGATGTCCAAATTGGGTCGCTTAATGGACCCCATTGCCGACAGGCTTTCCCTGATCGCCGTGGCCGTGACCCTGGTGATCGCCGGCGTCGTGCAGTGGTGGTATCTCGTCGCGCTGCTGGTCCCGGACGCCGTCCTGCTGGGGCTGTCATTGTTCTACTTCCACGGACACCCGGACCTGCCGGTGAGCCGCATCGGAAAGGTCCGGACAGGGCTGCTGCTGGTGGGCACGCCGCTGCTGGTGCTGTCCAAACTTCCGGTGCCCGCCGCGGACGTTTACCTCACCCTGGCCTGGATCTGCCTGGGCCTGGGACTGGTGGGGCACTGGATTGCGGCTTACAACTACGTCTGGGCCATCATCGGCAAGGGCAGGCAGCGTCGGGCGCACGACGGCGGCTCCCGCTAATGGTCTGGCTTGCCGTCTTGCTGGCGGTACTTGGGGCCTTCTGCCTGGCCTTTGGTGCGCAGCGCCAGGGAAGTGCGGTCAAAGCCGATACGGGCGGGCTGGCCCTGAGCACGCACGGACTGCTGCGGCTGGCGCGTAATCCGCGCTGGGTCTTCGGGCTCCTGCTGCTCTGCGTCGGGATGGGGATGAACGCCGCCGCCCTAGTCATGGCCCCCCTGACGGTGGTGCAGCCGATCGGCGCGATTGCCCTGGTCATCACCACGGTGGTCAACACCAAGGACCAAGGCCTGAGCATGAACCGGGCGACGGTGGTGGCCATCTCGGCATGCGTGACCGGCTCGGCTCTGTTCGTGGTGCTGGCCGTCAATGTGACGCAGGAAAACCATAACGTCAGTGCCTCCGACGAGCTGACGATCGTCCTTCTCCTGGCTTTGGCGGTGGGGCTCTTCGGCACGCTCGCCCTCCTGTTCCGGCACCGCATGAGCGCCTTCGTCTACATCCTGGGCGCCGGGGTCCTCTTCGGCTTTGTGGCTGTCCTGACCCGCATCATCGGCCGGCACCTCCTGGACTCGAACGGGCTGTTCCTGTTGAACGTGCCGTGGTACAGCGTGGTCGCGATCGCGGCGGCGGGCGCCCTGGGATCGTGGTTCGTGCAGAACGCCTACTCCAGCGGACCGCCTGACCTGGTGATCGCCGGATTGACCGTGATCGATCCCATTGTGGGCATCGCGATCGGCATCGTAATTCTGGGAGAACTGCGTCCGGATGTCCAAGCTGTCCAAGCCATCGCCATGGGGACGGCCGCAACCCTTGCTATCGTGGGAGTGATAGCCCTTTCCAGGCACCACCCGGAAGTCACCAAGCGCAAGAAGGATGCGCGCAAGGCCGCGGGCAGGTCCTAGGGCGTCAGTCCAGACTTCCGCTAACGGCCCGGCGCGCCTGCGCCGAGGGTGTGCCGCCTACGATCCAGCTGTTCTCACAGTGACCACCAGGAGCTCTTCACGTGACCATGTCCGACAACCAGCCCCCGCTGACCATCCTGATTGCCGCTGATACCTACCCGCCCCACGTCAACGGGGCCGCCCAGTTCGGCTACCGCCTGGCGAAGGGGATGACTGCCCGCGGGCACAACGTGCACGTTGCGGCGTGCCGTCCGGGCAAAGGCCCCAGCTTCAGCGAGTTCAGCGACGAGGCCACCGTGCACCGCCTGCGCTCCCATTCCGTGCCCACCCACGAGTACTTCCGGGTCACCTTCCCCTGGGAGATCAAAAAAGAAATCGGGCTGTTGTTTGACCGCGTCCAACCCGACGTTGTGCACATCCAGAGCCACTACATGATCGGCGAGCACGTCCTGTACGAGGCCGTGAAGCGGGGCATCCGGGTGGTGGCCACAAACCACTTCATGCCGGAAAACCTGAACCCCTTCCTTCCGTTCCCCCAGTGGTTCAAAGACATCATCGGCCGGATCTCGTGGAAGGACATGGGCAAGGTCATGGGCCAGGCCGACGTCGTGACTACTCCGACGCCGCTGGCCGCCAAGGCCATGCACCAGCACGCCTTCCTGCGTAAGGTGCTGCCCCTCTCCAATGGCATCGACGCCGCCGCCTACGAGTTGCGTCCCAACGAGACCGTGGAACCCCACGACAGCCCGACTGTCCTCTTCGCAGGCCGGTTGGCCGAGGAAAAGCACGTGGACGTGCTGATCGACGCCGTCGCCAAGACGCCCAAGGACCTCGACATCCACCTGGAAATCGTCGGCGGCGGGGAAGTCCGCCCGGCCCTCGACGCCCAGGTCGCCCGGCTCGGATTGACGGACAGAGTCCGTTTCCTCGGTCTGGCCAGCGACGCCGAGCTCCGCAAGGCCTACATCGCGGCGGACGTGTTCTGCATGCCCGGCACGGCAGAACTCCAGTCACTCGTGACCCTGGAGGCGATGTCCGCCTCGACGCCGGTGCTGCTGGCCGATGCCATGGCGCTGCCCCACCTAGTGCGTGACGGGGAGAACGGCTATCTCTTCAAGCCCAACGACAGCGATGACCTCGCGGCGAAGCTGTCACAGGTGTTCTCGCTGCCCGTCGACGAACGCGAGGCGATGGGGAAGACGAGCCGCGAAATGGTCGAGATCCACAGCATCAAGCGTACGCTGCAGACCTTTGAGGACATTTACCGCGGCGCCAGCTACGACGACCTCGTCGTCTAGCCCGCCTGCCTGGCGGCCCGCCCTGAGCCTCGCCGCTGCTGTGCATGCGGGTCACGAGCAGGCCGGTGCTGCACAAGGGGAACTGTACAAGGCCGGGGCCGTACAGGTGGAGGCCGTACTGGCCGGCGCCGGCCCCCTGACATTCGGGCCGCCGGAGCGGCCTGCACGCGGGATGCGTCTACTATTGCTAGAGTGTTTTTGCCCGGAACCAGTCCGGCCCCCTGCGGGCCGGGCCTGGCTCCGCGCGCAGGGGGCTATAGCTCAGCTGGTTAGAGCGCGGGACTCATAATCCTAAGGTCCTCGGTTCAAGTCCGAGTAGCCCTACATTTCTTGGCGATCCTTCTCTTGGGGGTCCGCACCCACGGGAGCCGTGGCTGACGAACGACGTCGGCTGCGGCTCCTTTCGTGAGGGCGCCTTCTTCTTGGGTGCCGGTGCTTGCAGGGCCACTTAGCCTGCGATATGTTACTCAGTAGTAACATATCGTGGCGCGAAGCCCTCGTCCTTTGGTCGCCGCTGATCGAGTGGAGGAACACTATGTCCAGAGCCGCAATCGACGTCCAGAACCTGCCTTACGCCGACGGCGACTTCTTCGCGTTCGAACAGCTTCTCAGTACCAAGGAACAGGACAGGCTGGCCGAAGTCCGCGAGTTCCTTGCCCGCGAAGTCAGGCCCATCGCCGTCGACTGCTGGAACCGCGCCGAGTTCCCGATGGATCTGCTCCCGAAGCTCGCCGACATCGACCTGGTCAGCCCGGTCAGGAGGCAGGGGTACTCGAACCTCTTCGCCGGCATCCTGCATGCCGAAGCCACCAGGGCGGATACGTCAATCGCAACATTCATGGGCGTCCACGACGGGCTCTTCACTGGGTCCATCGAAGCCCTGGCCTCTCAGGAGCAGCAGGACGCGTGGCTCCCGGACATCTACTCGCTCAAAAAGATCGGCGCCTTCGGCCTGACCGAACCCCTCGGCGGCTCGGACGTTGCCGGCGGCACGCGCACCACGGCACGCCGCGACGGCGGAAACTGGATCATCAACGGTGCCAAGCGCTGGATCGGCAACGCCACGTTCTCCGACTGGGTGGTCATCTACGCCCGGGACGTCGACGACAACCAGGTCAAGGGATTCCTCGTCGATACCGCGAGCGAGGGCTACAGTGCCCAGAAGATCGAGAACAAGATCTCGCTGCGGACTGTCCAGAATGCCGACATTAAGCTCGAGAACGTGGTGGTGCCGGACTTCTTCAAGCTCGCCAACGCCAACAGCTTCCGCGACACCAACAAGGTTCTCAAGGTCACCCGCCTCGCCGTGGCATGGCAGGCGGTGGGCCAGCAGCTCGCGGCCTTCGACGTCGCCCGGCGCTACGCCGTTGAGCGCAGCCAGTTCGGCCGCCCGATTGCCTCCTTCCAAATGGTCCAAAGCCAGCTCGTGCAGATTCTCGGGAACGCGGTCAGCTCCATGGGCATGATGGTGCGGCTTTCCCAGTTGGAGGATGCCGGCCAGGCGAAGGACGAGCAGTCAGCCCTGGCCAAGGCGTTTACCACTGCGCGGATGCGCGAAAGCGTGGCCCTCGGCCGGAGCATTCTCGGCGGCAACGGCATCGTCACGGACTTCGAGATGGCCAAGGTGTTTGCCGATGCCGAAGCCATCTACTCCTACGAGGGCACCCATGAAATCAACACCCTCGTGACGGGCCGGGCCATCACGGGAGTTTCCGCGATCGTCTAATTCACCCCTCAGGTGCCCGTCGAATCCGTTGTCCTCTAATCACGGCACTGCGGTAACTACGGGCAGTGCGGGCGCCTCACGCACGTGCCGCGTGGACGCCGTGACCTAGGCGTGGCATGGAGGCCGTGATCGGGCAGCGTTTTTGCGGTCCGCCGTTTCTCACTCGGCACCCGTCGCTAGTGGAGGCAGCAGGACCGACGGTCGCAGATCCATTACGAACGCCAGCGGGTTCACGTATTCGTCCCCGCGGCGCACGCCCCAGTGAAGACAGGGAGGCGCGCGGCCGCAGTGGCCGGGCTGCACCTGCCCCACGACGTCGCCCTCCGCCACCGTTGTGCCCACTGCCAAAGTGCTGGCCACCGGCTCGAAACTGCTGCGCAATCCGTTGCCGTGATCGATCGTGAGAACTGGCCGGTCCACCACGACACCGACGAAGCTCACCCTTCCGGCCGCCGGCGCAAAGAGCGCGGCGCCGTCGTTGGCTGCTTCCAGGTCGACGCCGCGGTGCCCGCTGAGCCACGGCTTGGCCGGGGGATCGAACGCGCGTAGGACGGCCGGACGGGGGTTGAGCGGCCACCTCCAAGCGGGTGCCGGCACTGGTCCCGCCCCGACAGCCGGCCCCGCCCCGATAACTGGCGCGGGCCCTGCGAGGGGCCCTGCCCTGGCAGCCGGTCCAGATGAGGGCCCGGAAGCGGGGGTGACGAGAGATAGGGTCAGGAGCAGTGCCGCCAGGGAGATCGGAATCTTCATGGCTCCAGCCTGCCGCGGCCCCGCGCCGGCCGGAACCGCTCATGAAGGCTATGTGGATAAGCCTCCGTGGCAGCTCCCGGCCTCGGGGGAGGAACCGAATCAGCCGAAGGAGTCTCGGATTTTCGTCCCCTCGGCCGGTGAAACCGCTCCCGATTTCTTGCCCCACCGCCGGGGAAACCGCTCCCCGGTTTCTTGCCCCGCGGCCGGTGAAACCGCTCCCGGTTTCTTGCCCCGCGGCCGGCGAACCGGTCCCCGTTTCCGGCTCCCCGGCCCGTTGAAACCGGTCCTTCGGGGCGGGGTCGCTGTAGTACACTTGGTGGAGCAGTTTGCTGTGCCCTCACGCTTGTTCATCACGGTGCTTGCATGTTCATTCTCGTGATTGCCAAGCCGGCACGCCTCATTCAGGGGTGCGGGGGAGCAGCAGCTGACTACGCGTATCCAGCCCTCCTCATCAGAAGCCTCGAAACTTCGGCGCGGAGGACTGCGCCTCCTGCGGTCCGCGCCATATGGCGTGGATGGGAAGTGCAGTGGATGCCAGGAGCAGCGCCCGCCCCGGGTGATTGCTAAATAACCGTCAACTATTGGCAGGGTAAGAGCGCCATGGGCTCTCTCATGAATGACCTGCCGGAAGGAGCGTCGGCATGCCCGTCGTAACTATGCGCCAGCTGCTTGACAGCGGCGTCCACTTTGGACACCAGACCCGCCGTTGGAACCCGAAGATGAAGCGCTTCATCTTCACGGAGCGCAACGGGATCTACATCATCGACCTGCAGCAGTCGCTGTCCTACATCGACCGTGCTTACGAGTTCGTGAAGGCCACCGTTGCACACGGCGGCACCGTTCTCTTCGTCGGCACCAAGAAGCAGGCGCAGGAAGCTATCGCCGAGCAGGCCACCCGCGTTGGCCAGCCGTACGTCAACCAGCGTTGGCTCGGCGGTATGCTGACCAACTTCCAGACCGTCTCCAAGCGCATCCAGCGCATGAAGGAACTGGAAGAGATCGACTTCGACGACGTCGCCGGTTCCGCTTACACCAAGAAGGAACTGCTGCTCCTTCGCCGCGAACTCACCAAGCTGGAAACCAACCTCGGTGGTATCCGCAACCTGACCAAGGCGCCGTCGGCACTGTGGATCGTGGACACCAAGAAGGAACACCTTGCTGTCGACGAAGCCAAGAAGCTGAACATCCCGGTTGTGGCCATCCTGGACACCAACTGCGATCCCGACGAAGTCGACTTCCCGATCCCGGGTAACGACGACGCCATCCGCTCCGTCAACCTGCTGACCCGCGTTGTCGCCGACGCCGTTGCTGAGGGCCTCATCGCCCGTAACCAGCGCGCCACCGGGACCACGGAAGCTCCGGAAGAGCCGCTGGCTGAGTGGGAGCGCGAGCTCCTCGAAGGCAACAAGGCCGAAGCTGCTGCAGCTCCCGCCGCTGAGGCTGCCCCGGCCGCCGAAGAAGCTCCCGCCGCTGAGGCTGCTCCGGCTGCTGAAGAAGCACCGGCTTCCGACGAAGCCAAGTAGTCAGACAAGTAAATCTGGATCTCCCCCATGCTGCATGCGGCTGCCTGCGGCGCAGGGGGTACCGACAGGATGGCCGCTCACTCGGTGAGCAGCCGTCCTGTCGGTCCGTACACCACATAAATTTCTAGACAGAGGGGTTCACATGGCGAACTACACTGCCGCTGATATCAAGGCTCTGCGCGAGCGCACCGGCGCCGGCATGATGGATGTCAAGAAGGCTCTTGACGAAGCCAACGGTGACGCCGAGAAGGCCATCGAGATCATCCGCATCAAGGGCCTGAAGGGCGCCACCAAGCGCGAAGGCCGTTCCACCGCCGAAGGCCTGGTTGCTGCCAAGGTCGCCAACGGCGTCGGCGTGATGATCGAAGTCAACTGCGAGACCGACTTCGTTGCCAAGGCTGACAAGTTCATCCAGCTGGCCGACAAGGTTCTGGCCGTGGCCGTCGAGTCCGGTGCTGCCGACCTCGAGGCCCTGCTGGCGACCGAAGTCGACGGCAAGCCGCTGTCCGAGGTCGTCGTCGAAGAGGGCGCCGTTCTGGGCGAAAAGGTTGTTGTCCGCCGGATCTCCCGCATCGAGGGCGCTACGGTCGACGCTTACCTGCACAAGACCTCCAAGGACCTTCCGGCCCAGGTCGGCGTCCTGTTCGCTGTCGACGGTGAAGGCGAAGCAGCCGCCACCGCCGCCCACGATGTCGCCGTTCACGTCGCCGCCATGGCTCCGAACTACCTCTCCCGTGAGGACGTTCCGGCCGAGCTCGTCGAGTCCGAGCGCCGCATCGCCGAGGAAACCGCAAAGGCCGAGGGCAAGCCCGAAGCCGCGATGACCAAGATCGTGGAAGGCCGGGTCACCGGCTTCTACAAGGGCGAGGTCCTGGTTGACCAGGCATTCGCCAAGGATGCCAAGAAGTCTGTGGCGCAGGTCCTCGAAGAGGCCGGCGTCAAGGGAACCGCGTTCGCGCGTTTCCGCGTCGGTTCCTAGTCAGGCACTAGTCAGACACCGGTCAGACAATAGTCAGACACGCTGAGGGGGTGGTCACCACGGTGGCCACCCCTTTTGCGTGCACGCACGAGGCGACCCGGTTACGGCCGAAATGTCGCCCCGTGCCCCAGCACGATAACCTAACTCAGAGTTCACCAACGGGAAGGCACCATGGAAACCGTCACCACTTCAGCCCAGCCAAAGAAGAACAGGCGCCGCGTCCTCTTGAAGCTCTCCGGCGAGGTCTTCGGCGGCGGGAAGCTGGGCGTTGACCCCGATACCGTCCGTGGCGTGGCCAAGCAGATCGCGGCCGCAGTACCCGACGTCGAAGTCGCAATCGTCGTCGGCGGAGGCAATTTCTTCCGCGGCGCCGAACTGTCCCAGAGCGGCATGGACCGGTCCCGGGCCGACTACATGGGCATGCTCGGAACCGTCATGAACTGCCTCGCGCTGCAGGACTTCCTGGAACAGGCCGGGGTCGAAACCCGCGTGCAGAGCGCCATCACTATGGGCCAGGTGGCCGAGGCGTACATTCCCCGCCGTGCCATCCGCCACATGGAAAAGGGCCGGGTTGTCATCTTCGGTGCCGGCGCCGGGCTGCCCTACTTCTCGACCGACACGGTAGCGGCGCAGCGCGCCATGGAGGTCCACGCCGACGTCGTCCTGATGGCCAAGAGCGGCGTCGACGGCGTCTACACCGCCGACCCCAAGAAGGACCCGACGGCGGAAAAGCTGCACCGCCTCAGCTACGACGACGCCCTCCGCCGCGATATCCGGGTGATGGACCAGACCGCGATGACCATGTGCAAGGACAACAACCTCACCATGGTGGTCTTCGGCATGGAAGGCGAGGGCAACGTCACCCGCGCCATTCGCGGTGAAGACCTGGGCACCGTAGTTACCCCCTAGCGCTGTCATCCCCTGGCTACGGCTAGGATGTTTTCAGGACCTTTCCGCCGCCAGGCGGAAGACACAGGCGCACAAGATCGTGCCGCGCCCCGGCCGCCGGGGTGCACAAATTTTGGAGGAGAGACCGTGATCGAAGAAACCTTGCTCGAAGCCGGGGACAAGATGGACAAGGCAGTTGAGGTAGCCAAGGAAGACTTCGCCTCGATCCGGACCGGCCGTGCGACGCCTGGCCTGTACAACAAAGTCATTGTTGAGTACTACGGCACGCCGACGCCGCTGCAGCAGCTGGCCTCCTTCGCGGTCCCGGATGCCCGCACCATTCTTGTCACCCCGTACGACAAGACGGCCCTGCGGGACATTGAGCGCGCCCTGAGCGACTCCGAGGTGGGTGCCAACCCCTCAAACGACGGCAACGTCATCCGGATCACGATTCCCGAGCTGACCAGCGAACGTCGCAAGGAATACGTCAAGATCGTCAAGTCCAAGGGCGAGGACGCGAAGGTGTCCATCCGCAACATCCGACGCAAGGCGAAGGAAACCCTGGACAAGCTCGTCAAGGACGGCGAAGCCGGTGAAGATGAGGGCGCGCGCGGTGAGAAGGAATTGGACGCCATCACCAAGGCCCACGTGGACGGAATCGACGAGCTGCTCAAGCGCAAGGAAGCTGAGCTGCTCGAGGTCTGATGAATCAGGCACACGAAGCCTCCGGGCCGCGCGCCCGGAGGCGGGGGACGCAACGAGAAAACCCGACGCCGAAAGCGGGCCGGAACCTGCCAGCCGCCACTGGGGTTGGGCTTGGCATGCTCGTGGCGGTCCTCGGCGGACTGCTGTTCCTCCCGCTCGGCTTCATTCTGGTCACCACGGCCTTCGCGGTCTTCGGCGTCTGGGAGATCTTCCGTGCGCTGGAGGCCGCAGGCACACGCCTGCCCATCGTCCCGGTAATGGTCGGCACGTTGGCGATGCCGCTCGCCGCCTATTTTGGCGGCCTCGAAAGCCTGCTCTTTGCCATGCTTGTGAGCAGCGTGGCCGTGTTGTTGTGGCGAACCATTGAAGGCGCCGCCGGATCGGCGCGCAGCATTTTTGCCGGGGTCTTCACCCTGTCCTGGGTGCCGTTCCTGATCAGCTTTGCCGGGTTGCTGTTGCATACGCCCGAGGGCGAGACTCCCATCGGACTCTGGCCCGACGGCGTGATTCCGCCGGGCGCCTGGCAGATCGCGACGCTTCTGCTGCTGGTGGTGGCCAATGACACCTTCGGCTACCTGGTGGGCGCCTCCCTCGGCAAGCATCCGATGGCCCCCAAGATCAGTCCCAAGAAGACGTGGGAAGGCTTCGCGGGCTCAATCGCCGGCGCCGTGATTGTCGGCGTCCTCGCCACGGTCTTCGTGCTGGGCATTCCATGGTGGGTCGGCGTCGTCCTTGCCGTCGGCATGGTGGCGGCCGCCACGGCGGGGGACCTTGCCGAGTCCATGGTCAAGCGGGAGCTAGGCATCAAGGACATGAGCAGCATCCTCCCCGGGCACGGGGGCGTGATGGACCGCCTGGACTCGATCGTTTTCGCCGCACCGACGGCGTTCATCCTGTTCTCCGCTGTGGCCGGTGTCTAGGCGCATCCCGGATTAGATTTTCCGGCGCCTAGAATGGAGCCGAGCAAACCAGCCGAACGGCATCGAAGGAACAAAGTTACAGTGGACATTCAACGGCAAATCCCGGCGTCTTTTGACCGCGTGCAGCGGAACCAGTATGGCTACAACGCCAGGCAGGTCGACGATTTCCTGCAACGCGCACGGGTGTCATTCGAATCTCCGAGTTCGACCGGGCGGGCCATCAAGAGCGCGGACGTCCGGGCTGTCTCCTTCGACCCCGTCAAGGGCGGCTACGCCGCAGCCGGCGTGGACGCTGCGCTGGACCGGCTGGAAGACGCCCTTGCCCGCCGGGAGCGCGATGAGTTGGTTGCCGAACGTGGCGAGGAGGCATGGCTGCGCGAAATCGGCCGGCTCGCGGGCGTCCTGCGCGGGCGTCTGCACCGCCCGGACGGTCAGCGCTTCCGGCGCCCGTCCAAGGCCAAGGTGCGCAGCTACAACACCGCTGACGTTGACGACCTCTGCCGCGAGCTGATCGGCTACCTCGAAGAGGACCAGCCGCTGAGCGTGGACAACGTCCGGCGCGCCGTCTTCCGCCCCGCGGTGGGCCCGGACGGCTATGAGGAAAGCCAGGTCGACGCGTTCCTGGAGCGCGCCGTCGAGCTCATGGCGGCAATCGACTAGTTCTGCCCGCCCGTGCGGGCGGCGGGCTGCGCCTATCCGCCGTGGTGGCCCGAGGCAGGGGTCCCGTGGCTGCCATGGGGCACCGCGAGTTGGCCGGCCGTGGAGGCTGCCAGGCCCGGTGTGGCCACTGCAGCCACCAGAACTGCACAGCCAAATGCGGCCAGCAGGAGCCGTCCGGGCCGAAGACCGGCTGTGTCCGCGCCTGCGGCCGCCGTGGCCGCGCCTGCGGCAGCCATGGCCGCGCCGGAGTTCCGCCGGCGGAGCCAGCCCGCGGCCGCCAGGATCATGAGGGTCAGGAGCAGGGCGGCCAGGTGGCTCACCGCGAGCGACCCGCTGCTCAGCGGCTGCCCTCCGGCCGCCGCGAGAGCATGCACGAGCGCCGCTCCCACCAGTAGTGCCGTGGCCGGACCGGTCCACAGCAGCTGTCCCCGGCGCAGGGTCAGGACCGTCCACGCAAGGATGGCTAAACCCCAGATCCCGGCGACGGCGCCCGCCGCCGCGACGCCGCCAGCCGGCGGGGCGCCTGCTCCTGCGGCCGGTGGCAGGAGCAGGCTCGCTGAGATCGCCAAATTTACCGCGCCGGCGCCGAATCCGGCGAAGCCGGCAAGGAGCCCGACGGCCGCAGCCCTAGTACCGCTGGAAGCCGTACCGCTGGAAGCAGTACCGCTGTCCGCCGTCGCGCGACAGAGTTTGTGCCGCGGAACTGACTGCATCTCGACCATCCCTTTGCCTTCACTAGTGACGCTGCTAGGCGCCGTGAGCTGACTGCTGAACAGAGCTAACTGCTGAACAGAGCTAACTGCTGAACAGAACCCCCGCTGGTTAACAGAACGGTCCTACGCGTGGGCGCGGGCAGGAGCGACTGCCTTGTCCATGGAGAGTCCGACGCCCAGCAGCAGCACGGCACTGGCAAGGTGCAGGACGTTGTCCGGACCGTTCAGGGCGATGATGTTCAGCGGTGAGCTGAGCAGGAAAAGCCCGATGATGCCCACGAGCAAGTACACGGCCCCGACGGCGGTGTTGACGGCCTTCGCCGCGGCCACGCCCTTGAGGCCGGCGTAGAGCAAGGCGGCGCCGATGGCGAGGTGGATGACGTTGTGCAGAGGGTTCACCTCGAAGATGATGAGGTTGGAGCCTTCTGTGGCGGCGAAGCCGACGCCGGAGGTGACCACAAATCCAAGGAGGCCCACAAGCAGGTAGACGGCTCCGAAGACGGTGGCGGTTAAACGGTTCGGTGATGTGCGCATGGTCCGAATCCTTTCTACGGGCCGACGTGCTGATCGGCCGGGGTGGGAGCCCCCGGACGGGACTCTCTGTAGGCGATTCGGACTATTCGCCCTTGTGGATGGGCGCGGTCCGGGAACTTTTCCAAAGTCAGCCCTCCGGCCGAAGGCGGATAGTCACCATCTTCAGCTCATCGCGGCCCTCGAAGCGATAGACCAGCACCACCCGCTTGGTGGCACACTCGATGAATCCGGCGATGTCGGCGGCGTTGGCACCGTTGCTCGAGTTGACCTTAACGCTGGAGTAGGTCGGTTTGCAGGTTCCGTCCAGCCCCAGGCTCTGTACCCCGGCGGCAAACTCCTCCCGGGACAACTTCTGCATGAGCGCCGGGTCCAGGTAATTCTCGTAGGCATTGTTGACGTCGCCGGCGATGATCAGCTTGGTGAACTCGTCCGACAAGGCCCGGGCCTGGTTGGTGGCACCGCCCACCAAGCTGACCAGGATCGCGGCGCCGGCACCGGCGGCGGCCAGCAGGAGGACACCGCCGACAATCCCCAAGACGATCCACAACGCCTTGCGGCTCGTCTTTGGCGGCGGCTGGCCCGGGCCCACGTAGGACGGTGGCCCTGGCGGCCCGGGCAGCGGCCCGTAGGACGGTGGGCCATAGGGCGGGGCGTAGTTGGCGGGCGGGGCGTAGTTGGGCGAAGCGCCGCTTGGAGGCGGCCCAGACGGCGGAACCCCGTTGGAGGAGGTCGGCCCATACGGTGGGGCGCCGTTCGGTGGAGCGTAGGGTGCGGAGCCGGCAGAGGGGGCCACGTCGTCGTCGGGCGGGCCGGGCCGGGCCGCATAGTAGGGAATGGGCGGCTCCCCGGGCGCCGGATGCCCGGCTGCGGGCTCAGAACCTGGCTGGGGCGGGACCGGGCGGTGCTGTTCCTGAGGACTGCTCACGGTTCAAGCCTTTCCGGCAGTCCAGACAGCCACTGCCCTTTTTATGCAGGGCCGCCTGCGGACCCAAGGACTCAAGGACACCCAACGGACACAGCCTAGCGCCGCCGTCGGCGACCGGACAGATCACCAGAACCACCAAAGCTGCAGATCAGCGTGGAGCCAGGGGACCGGATGCGCAGATCAGGCGTCGCCGGACCCGCGCTCCAGCAGAGGCTGTATCCGGAACGGGATCAGCTCACCCATCGCAAGGGCCGTGTCGGTGCGGTCTACGCCGTCGCAGGCCAGAATCTTGCCGTTGATCCGGAACAGATCCTCGGCATCGAGCGCCACCACCCGCAGGAGCAGGTCGGCAGAGCCCGTCAGACCGTAGCCCTCAAGGATTTCCGGAATACCGGCAAGGGCGGCGGCCAGAGTGCCAAGCTTTTGTTGCTGCACGTGGACGGAGATGAACGCCATCAGCGGGTAGCCGAGGGCCGCGGGGTTGATGCGTCGCTCAAAGGAGAGGAAGACGTGCTTCTTCTCCAGTTGGGCCATCCTGGCCTGCACCGTGTTTCGCGATAGTCCCAGCTTTTGGGCGAGGGCAACCACAGTCCCCCGGGGATCCCGGGCCATCGCCGAAAGCAGGCGGGTGTCGGTGCCATCCAAAGCTTGCATAATGCGCAAGATTAGCACGGCCGTGACTGTCTACGGCGTGCACAATGCTCAATATTATTACGGGCGGTTGTACCCAATGAGCATTGTGAGTAGGGTCACAATTATCCGGGGCAACGGCGCCCGGGCGGCTGGCGCGCCGCGGGATCACGAGTCCTGCGAGCTCCGGTCAGACGACGTCAGAAGGTGCGGACAAACTGTGTTAACCGACGACGCGGGCAAGGGCGGAATTGTCGCCGGGAGCCCCCGAAACAGTGAAGATTCAACGCGGCGTGCGGGCGGCGATCTCGTCCAGCTCATCACCCCGGCGGGTGAGCGAATCAGCCATCCGGAGTTTGATCCATGGCTCCAGGATGTCAGTGATGAGCAGCTTGGCTCGCTCTATGAGGACATGGTGGTCATCCGCCGGATCGACGCCGAGGCTACCGCTCTCCAGCGACAGGGCGAGCTCGCACTCTGGCCGCCGCTGCTGGGCCAGGAAGCATCCCAGATCGGCTCGGCCCGCGCGCTGCGCGAGGACGACTTCGTTTTCCCCAGTTACCGGGACAACGGCGTCGGCTATTGCCGCGGGGTCAAGGTCGAGGACCTGGTCCGGGCCTGGCGCGGCAGCGCATCGTCCGGCTGGGACCCTTACACCGTCAATGTGGCCACCCAGCAGATCATCATCGGCGCGCAGTCCCTGCATGCCACCGGATATGCGATGGGCATCCAGAACGACGGCGCCGACTGCGTCGCCGTGGCCTACTTCGGCGACGGCGCAACGAGCGAAGGCGACGTCAATGAAGCCATGGTCTTTGCCGCGAGCTTCCAGGTACCGGTCGTCTTTTTCTGCCAGAACAACCACTGGGCCATCTCCGAGCCCGTCCGCGTGCAGTCCCACATCCAGCTGGCGGACCGCGCCGTGGGCTTCGGCATTCCCAGCATGCGGGTGGACGGAAACGATGTCCTCGCCGTCATGGCGGCCACGCGCATCGCCCTGGACCGCGCGAGGCGGGGCGGCGGTCCCACGTTCATCGAGGCAGTGACCTACCGGATGGGCCCGCATACGACGGCGGATGACCCCACCCGCTACCGGGACGCCAACGAGCTCGAGGACTGGGCCGCCAAGGACCCAATCGCCCGGCTGAAATCCCTCCTGGAGCGCAAGGGGCTGCTCACGGCGGACCTTGAGGCCGCCGTCGCCGCGAAGGCTGACGTGGTGGCTGCGGAACTGCGCGCCGGCACCATCAACATGCCCGACCCGGAGCCGCTGGATATCTTCAAGCACGTCTACAGCACGCCCAACTCCTGGCTTGACCGCCAGCAGGACCACTACTCCCGCTACCTGGCTTCCTTCGGCGATCCCGCAGAAGCCGCTTCTGAAGAAGGTGCACGCTGATGACGCAGATGACCTTTGCCCGAGCCATCAATTCGGGCCTGCGCAAGTCCCTCGAAAACGATCCCAAGGTAGTGCTGATGGGGGAGGACATCGGTGCCCTGGGTGGCGTTTTCCGCGTTACCGACGGCCTGCAGAAGGACTTCGGGAAGCACCGCGTCGTGGACACGCCGCTGGCGGAATCCGGCATCATGGGGACCGCCGTCGGTTTGGCCTACCGCGGGTACCGGCCCGTGGTGGAGATCCAGTTCGACGGGTTCATTTATCCGGCGTTCGACCAGATCGTCAGCCAGGTCGCCAAGATGCACTACCGCACGCGGGGCGCCGTCAAGATGCCCATCACCATCCGCGTCCCGTTCGGCGGCGGCATCGGCTCCCCGGAACACCACTCCGAGTCGCCGGAGGCCTACTTCACCCACACCTCGGGGCTGCGCGTCGTCAGTGTCTCCAACCCCCAGGACGCCTACACCATGATCCAGCAGGCCATCGCGTCCGATGATCCCGTGCTGTACTTCGAACCCAAGCGGCGCTACCACGACAAGGGCGAGGTGGACGAGTCCCTCGACCTTAACAGTGCCCTCTCCATGGAAAAGGCCCGCGTGGTCACCGAGGGCAGGGACGTGACCCTCGTGGCGTACGGCCCGCTGGTCAAGACTGCCCGCGACGCCGCCCTCGCCGCCGCCGATGAAGGCGTCTCGGTCGAGGTGATCGACCTGCGCTCGCTGGCCCCGCTGGACTTCGACGCCCTGGAGGCCTCGGTCCGCAAGACCGGCAGGCTGGTCATCACGCACGAAGCCTCTCAGTCCGGCGGCCTCGGCGCCGAAATCGCCGCGAGCATCACCGAGCGCTGCTTTTACCACCTCGAGGCCGCCCCGGTCCGGGTGACCGGCTTCGACGTTCCATACCCGTACTCGAAGCTGGAAATGCACCACCTTCCGGGGCTTGACCGGATCCTCGACGGCGTAGACCGTGCCCTGGGACGCCCCAACTCCCTCAGCGGGCTGGAAGGATGAGCGCCACCATGATCAAGGAATTCAGACTTCCGGACCTCGGTGAAGGACTGACCGAGTCGGAAATCGTGGCCTGGAAGGTCGCGGTGGGTGACACCGTGACCCTCAACCAGATCATTGCCGAGGTGGAGACCGCCAAGGCCGTCGTCGAGCTGCCCTCGCCGTTTGCCGGCGTGGTGGCGGCCTTGCACGAACAGCCCGGGACCGTGGTTGAGGTCGGAAAGCCGATCGTCTCCTTTGAAATTGAGGGCGACGACGGCGCCGGCGGTTCGGCCCCCGCTGCAGAAACCGCCAAGCGCGAGCCGAACCTGGTGGGCTACGGGGCAGTGCTCGAAGCCTCCGGCCGGCCCGCGCGCCGCGCCCGCACCTTCGCTTCCAGTGCGGCTGCGGCCGCCCCGGTTGCGGCCGAACCGGCTGCCCCGGTGGTTGCGGCCGAACCGGCTGCCCCGGTGGTTGCGGCCGAACCGGCTGCCCCGGTTGCGGCCGCCGCGCCTCCCGCGGAGCGTCCGCGGTCCACGCCGCCGGTGCGCAAGCTCGCCAAGGATCTCGGCGTCGACCTTGAGGCGGTCACCGGCTCGGGGGTGAGCGGGCTCATCACCCGCGACGACGTCCGGAACTTCGTCGGCGGCGGGGACCTGCCTGCCGCGGCGCAGGAGCTCGCCGGTGCGCAGGCACTTGGTGGCCCGGAGACTCAGCCGGCCGGGCCGGCCCAGGGTGCGCGGGAGACCCGCATTCCGATCAAGGGGGTGCGCAAGTTTACGGCCGCCGCCATGGTGGCGAGCGCCTTCACCGCGCCGCACGTGACGGAGTTCCTGACCATTGACGTCACGCCCACGATGGAGCTGCTGGGCCGGCTGAAGGACAGCCGGGCATTTGCCGGGTACAAGCTCACGCCGCTGACGTTGGTGTCCAAGGCCGTGCTGATCGCCCTGCGCAATCACCCGACCCTCAACGCCCGCTGGGACGAGGCCAGCCAGGAGATCGTCCAGTTCAACTACGTCAACCTGGGCATCGCGGCGGCAACCCCGCGGGGCCTGACGGTTCCTAACATCAAGGACGCGGACCGGCTGTCGCTTCGGGAGCTGTCCTCCGCGCTAACGGAACTGACGGACACCGCCCGGGCGGGCAAGACGAGCCCGGAGTCCCTCTCCGGCGGCACGATCTCCATCACGAACATCGGTGTCTTCGGCATTGATGCCGGCACGCCCATCCTGAATCCTGGTGAGGCTGCCATCCTGGCCCTCGGCGCGGTCCGGAAGATGCCGTGGGAGTACCAGGACGAGGTCGCGCTGCGCCA
Source organism: Arthrobacter sp. NPDC058192 (assembly GCF_042883665.1). Lineage (NCBI taxonomy): Bacteria > Bacillati > Actinomycetota > Actinomycetes > Micrococcales > Micrococcaceae > Arthrobacter > Arthrobacter sp. NPDC058192. The sequence goes on from NZ_JBHVVJ010000017.1 coordinate 99,932, forward strand.
GGTCATGACCCTCAGCCTCTCCTTCGACCACCGCCTGGTGGACGGCGAACAGGGATCGCGGTTCCTCCAGGACCTCGGCACCATGCTGGCCGACCCGGGCATGGTCCTCGCAATGGTCTAACCCGGGCTCTGTGCTGCCGGCCGTTCCTCGAAAGGGGAGCGGTCGGCTGCTTTGTTCTCTCCGGGTTTTCCGTCCGGGGGCACTTTGAGGGGGATTTCGACGTCGGCGGCCTGATTTGGCGGCGTGTCGGCGCCAAAGTCGCCCCGGATGGCGGAGGAGGGGCAGCGGGGAGAGGGTGCGGGGCGCCGGGCGGTGGGGTGCGGTGTGCGGGGTGCCTCGGGTTCGGAGTGACGACGGCGGCGTCAGTGCTCGGAGGCAGCCGGCGCCAGGAGCGCGGCCATTGCCATGCTCTCCAGCAGCGGCCGGGCGCGCCGGACGCCGATCCGGCGGCCGTGGCTGCGCACCGAATGCGGAGTGGAGTTAATCAGGCCGAAGGTGGCATGTGCCCGCATCCGCAGCTCGGCGGCCTCGGTGCCCTCGTGCAGCCCGGCCAGCACCTCCACCCACAGTTCAACGTAGCTGCGCTGGAGTGTGCGGACCTCGTCCTGGTCCTCGTCGGCAAGGTTGCTGAAATCCTGGTCCTGAACCCGGATGACATCCGGGTTGCTCAAGGCAAAGTCCACATGGAACGTCACGAGGCCGGCCAGTGCCGCCAGGGCGCCGTCGGAATCGGCCACAACCCGCCGGCCGCCGTCGAGCAGGTCCTGGCTGACGCTGAGCAGCAGGGCACCCAGGACCGCCTGTTTGCCGGCGAAGTGGCGGTAGACGGCGGGCCCGCTGACTCCGGCCGCGGCCCCCAGATCCTCCAGTGAGACACGGTTGAAGCCTTGGAGCGCGAACAGCGTGGCGGCGGCGGACAAGAGGGCCTGCCGGCGGTTTGCCTTGGCCCGGCTCCGCTGGGTGGCGGGGGCCGGGGCGGCGGGGGCCGGCGCGGCGGGGGCCGGGGTTGGCGGTGTCTGGGTGGTCAGGCTGGGCTCGGTCACCGGCGCATCCCCTCGTTGCAGATGGTCCCTGTGTTGGACATCACAGTTAATAGAGACTAACCTAAATCTCAGTTATGCGGTACTAACCGAAATTGCCGGGCGGCGGAATGGGCCGGTCCGGTGCAGGTCAGGGGACGGAAACAGTCAATGGAGACAATCGCCAGCCGGGTGGACGCGACCAGCGCCGCCTATGCCGCGAACCGCGAGGCCCAGCGTGGACTCGCCTGCGAGCTGCGGGAACGGCTTGCCGCCGCCGCTCTGGGCGGGCCGGAAAAATCCCGGGAACGCCACGTGGCCCGCGGCAAGCTGCTCCCGCGGGAGCGCATCGACCAGCTGCTCGACGACGGCAGCCCCTTCCTGGAGATCGCGCCCCTGGCCGCCAACGGCATGTACGACGATGACTCTCCGGGCGCGGGGCTGATTGCCGGGATCGGCCTGGTCCACGGACGCCAGGTCCTGGTCATTTCCAACGACGCGACAGTCAAGGGCGGCACCTACTATCCAATGACGGTGAAAAAGCACCTCCGGGCGCAGGAAATCGCCCTGGAGAACCGGTTGCCCTGCATCTACCTCGTGGACTCGGGCGGGGCGTTCCTGCCCAAACAGGACGAGGTCTTCCCGGACAGGGAGCATTTCGGCAGGATCTTTTTCAACCAGGCAAAGATGTCTGCCGCCAAGATCCCCCAGATCGCCTCGGTAATGGGCTCCTGCACGGCCGGCGGCGCTTACGTCCCGGCGATGAGCGATGAAACTGTCATTGTCCGCAACCAAGGCACCATCTTCCTCGGCGGCCCGCCGCTCGTGAAGGCCGCAATCGGCGAGATCGTCACAGCGGAGGAACTCGGCGGCGGCGACGTGCACTCGAAGATCTCCGGAGTCACGGACCACCTGGCCGAGAACGACGAGCACGCCCTCCAACTCGTCCGGGACATCGTCGCCACCCTGCCGAAGCCGGCCGCCCCGGCCTGGGACGTCGACGCCGTCGTCGAACCCGTTGCCGACCCGGACGAGCTCTACGGCGCCGTTCCCACGGACGTCAACGCCCAGTACGACGTCCGCGAGGTCATCGCCCGGCTGGTTGACGGCAGCAAGTTCCACGAGTTCAAGAAGAACTACGGCACCACCCTGGTCACGGGCTTCGCGAAGCTGCACGGCCACCCGGTGGGCATCGTGGCAAATAACGGCGTGCTGTTCAGCGAGTCCTCGCTCAAGGGCGCGCACTTCATCGAACTCTGCGACCAGCGCGGCATCCCGCTGATCTTCCTGCAGAACCTGTCCGGCTTCATGGTCGGCAAGGACTACGAGCAGGGCGGCATCGCCAAGAACGGCGCCAAGATGGTCACCGCCGTCGCGACCGCCCGGGTCCCCAAGCTCACGGTGGTGATCGGCGGATCCTTTGGCGCCGGCAACTACTCGATGTGCGGGCGGGCCTACTCGCCGCGCTTCCTGTGGATGTGGCCGGCGTCCCGGATCTCCGTGATGGGCGGCAACCAGGCCTCCAGCGTGCTCGCCACCGTGAAACGGGACCAGTACGAGGCCCGCGGCGAGGAATGGTCCGCCGCGGACGAGGAAGCCTTCAAAGCCCCGATCAAGGCCCAGTACGAGGACCAGGGCAGCCCCTACTACTCCACCGCCCGCCTCTGGGACGACGGCGTGATCGACCCCGCGGACACCCGCACTGTCCTGGGACTCGCGCTCGACGTCGTCTCCCGCACCCCGCTGCCGGAGACCTCCTTCGGCCTGTTCCGGATGTGAGTCAGCTGTGACCATTTCTTTGTCGACTGAACCTTCGACACACCAGAAGCCCTTGTTCGGCACCGTGTTGGTCGCCAACCGCGGCGAGATCGCCTGCCGCGTCATCCGGACCTTGCGCGCCTTGGGGATCCGCTCGGTCGCCGTCTATTCCGACGCCGACGCCGACGCCCGGCACGTGCGGGAAGCCGACGTCGCAGTCCGGATCGGCCCGGCCGCCGCGACCGAGAGCTACCTGAAAATCGAGGCCATCCTCCAGGCCTGCCGCGACACCGGCGCCGAGGCCGTGCACCCCGGCTACGGCTTCCTGAGCGAGAATGCCGACTTCGCGCGGGCCCTCGCGGCGGCCGGGATCACGTTCATCGGCCCCGGCGTCGAAGCCCTCGATGTCATGGGCGACAAGATCCGCTCCAAGAACCACGTCACCGGCCACGGCGTCCCGGTGGTCCCGGGGATCGCCGAACCCGGGATGAGTGACGCACAGCTCATCGAGGCCGCCTCCGGCGTCGGCTTCCCCCTGCTGATCAAGCCCTCCGCCGGCGGCGGCGGGAAGGGCATGCACGTTGTCGAACGCCCCGAGGACCTGGCGGCCACCCTGGCCACCGCACGCCGGGTCGCGGCAAGCGCCTTCGGCGACGACACACTTTTCCTGGAACGGCTCGTCACCACCCCTCGCCACATCGAGGTCCAAGTCCTGGCTGACAACCACGGCAACGTCATCCACCTGGGTGAACGCGAGTGTTCGCTGCAGCGCAGGCACCAGAAGGTCATCGAGGAAGCCCCGTCCCCGCTGCTGGAATCACTGTCCGACGGCGCAGCCATCCGCGCGCGCCTTGGCGAGGCAGCCTGCAACGCCGCCCGCAGCGTCCACTACTCCGGCGCCGGCACCGTGGAATTCCTGGTCTCGGACAACGCCCCCGGCGAGTTCTTCTTCATGGAAATGAACACCCGACTGCAGGTCGAGCACCCCGTCACCGAGATGGTCACCGGCATCGACCTCGTCGAATGGCAGGTCCGGATCGCCGCCGGCGAGGAACTAAGCCTCCGCCAGGACGACGTCGTGCTCACCGGACACTCGGTGGAGGCCCGCGTCTACGCCGAGGTACCGGAGAAGAACTTCCTGCCCTCCATCGGACGGGTCGTGCTGCTGAACGAACTGCCCGGAGACGCAGAAGGCAAGGTCCGTGTCGACTCGGCCCTGCTGGAGGGCCTCCAAATCTCCAGCAGCTACGACCCGATGATTTCCAAGGTCATCGCGTGGGGCGAGGACCGCACCGAGGCACTCGACACCCTGGACCGGGCGCTCGCCGGCTACACCGCACTGGGCATCGACACCAACGTCGAATACCTGCGGCTGCTGATCAACGACGCCGACGTCCGCGCCGGGCGTCTCGACACCGGCCTGATCGAACGCAAGATGCCCGAGTTCTCGTTCCGCCGCCCGGGCGGCGCTGAACTGGTGGTCGCGGCCCTGTACGCAGCGGCGTCGGAAGAGCCTGGCCCGCAAGCTCCGGTAGCGGGGCCGTGGAACCGCCGCGACGGGTGGCGGCTCGGTGACCGTGCACCGCGGCGGATCAGCCTCGGGACGCCGGACGGCGGGGTCGCCACAGTCGAGGTGTCCGGCAGCGTGGCGCTCGGCGGGGTGGCGGTGCGCATCGACGGCGGTCCGCGGCGCGCCGCGTCCCTGCGCCTCACGAGACGCAACCACGCAGGGCTGACCCTCGACGGCGAAGCCCATGAGTATGCGATGGCGCCGGTCCACTGCGGCCCCGTTGCGCCGAGCGGGGGACCCAGGCCCGTGGCGCCCACGGAAATGTTCCTCGGCAACGAGGGCTGGTCCTGCCGGCTCGAGGTCCTGGACCGCGAAGCCCGGCTCGCCCGGGTGCTGGGGGCGATCGAACGTGAGGAAGGCGCCGCTGACCCGGCGGTGCGCTCGCCGATGCCCGGCACCGTAGTGTCCGTGTCCGTTCACAACGGCGACACCGTGGAGGCCGGCCAGGTGCTGCTCTCGGTGGAGGCCATGAAGATGGAGCACCAGCTCGTGGCACCCCTCGACGGCACGGTCCACATCAGCGTCGGATCCGGGGACCTCGTCAAAGGGGACCAGGTGCTGGCGACGATCCACCCCGCCGTCCACGCGCCGGAACCCTCCACTGCCGGGGACGCAGCCGAGGACACGATCGAGGAGGCTGTCATCGCGATGGGCGCGGCCGAATGACCGCCCCTTATCTAAGCACGCCTCACTGACCCGCCCCTTCCCAGCGCAACCCGCACCGCACATCGCCAGATCATCGCTCTACCCAGACACAGGAGTCACCCCCATGGCAAGTTTTGAACTCAGCGACGAATACCAGGAACTCAGCGACACCGTCCGCGAATTCGCCGACGAAGTGGTCGCCCCGGTCTCCACGAAACACGACGAGGAACACAGCTTCCCCTACGAGATCGTCTCCCAGATGGCGGACATGGGCCTGTTCGGCCTGCCCTTCCCCGAAGAGTTCGGCGGCATGGGCGGGGACTACTTCGCCCTGGCCCTGGCCCTGGAACAGCTCGGCCGGGTGGACCAGTCCGTCGCTATCACGCTGGAGGCCGGCGTCTCCCTCGGCGCCATGCCGGTCCACCGCTTCGGTAACGCCGCGCAAAAGGAGGAATGGCTGCCGCTGCTGGCCTCCGGCAAGGCGCTCGCCGGCTTTGGCCTCACCGAACCGGAGGCAGGCTCGGACGCCGGCGGCACCAAGACCACGGCCAAGCTCGGCGGTGGGGAATGGGTGATCAACGGCAACAAGGAATTCATCACCAACTCCGGCACCGACATCACCAGGCTTGTGACCGTCACTGCGGTGACCGGCGAGCAGGAGCGCCCGGACGGCAGCACCAAGAAGGAGATTTCCACCATCCTCGTGCCCACCGACACCCCGGGCTTCAAGGCCGAGAAGGCCTACAACAAGGTCGGCTGGAACGCCTCGGACACCCACCCGCTGACGCTGAACAACGTCCACGTCCCCGAGGAGAACCTGCTCGGCACCCGCGGCCGCGGCTACGCGAACTTCCTCTCCATCCTTGACGAGGGCAGGATCGCGATCGCAGCCCTCGCCGTGGGCGCCGCGCAGGGCTGCGTGGACCAGTCCGTGAAATACGCCAAGGAACGCAGCGCCTTCGGGCAGAGCATCGGCAAATACCAGGCCGTCAGTTTCAAGATCGCCCGCATGCAGGCCCGCGCCCACACCGCCCGTCTGGCCTACTACGACGCCGCGGCCCGGATGCTCGCCGGCAAGCCATTCAAGACCGAAGCGGCCATCGCTAAGATGGTCGCAGGCGAGGCAGCCATGGACAACGCACGGGACGCCACCCAGGTGTTCGGCGGCTATGGCTTCATCAACGACTTCACCGTGGCACGCCACTACCGCGACTCCAAGATCCTTGAGGTCGGGGAGGGCACCACGGAGGTCCAGCTGATGCTGATCGCCCGCGAACTGGGACTGTAGCCGGCCGGAAGGATCACTGATGATCAACAAAGTTGCTGCCAGCGCAGCCGCTGCTGTCGCGGACATCCACGACGGCGCCTCGCTCGCCGTCGGCGGCTTCGGACTGTGCGGCATCCCGGTGGCCCTGATCGAGGCCCTGCACCAGGGCGGCGCCACGAACCTGGAGACAGTCAGCAACAACTGCGGAGTCGACGACTGGGGCCTTGGCATCCTGCTCAAGGACGGCCGGATCCGCCGCACCATCAGCTCCTACGTGGGGGAGAACAAGGAGTTCGCCCGGCAATACCTCGCCGGCGAGCTCGAGGTGGTCCTCACCCCGCAGGGCACCCTGGCCGAAAAACTGCGCGCCGGCGGCGCCGGCATCCCCGCCTTCTACACGCCGGCCGGCGTCGGAACCCAGGTATCCGACGGCGGCCTGCCGCAAAAGTACGACGCCGACGGCAACATTGCGATCGCCTCCGCCGCCAAGGAAGTCCGCAGTTTTGCCGGCGCCGACTACGTGCTCGAAGAATCGCTCACCCCGGACTTCGGCCTCGTGCACGCCTGGAAGGGTGACCGCCACGGCAACCTGGTCTTCCACGCCACCGCCATGAACTTCAACCCGTTGTGCGCCATGGCCGGGAAGATCACCATCGCCGAGGTCGAGGAACTGGTCGAGCCGGGGGAGCTGGACCCCGAGCACGTCCACGTTCCGGGGATCTTCGTCCAGCGCGTGGTGCTGGCCCCGCCGGGCGAGAAGCGAATTGAGAAGCGGACGATTGCGGTGTCCGCCGCGCCTTCAAAGGCACCGGCCGCAGTGCCGAAGGATTCAGAAGCGCCGGATGCAAAGACAGCAGCGCAGGCAGGAGCATAACCGTGGAAACGAACCGTGCCGTGGAAAAAAGCAACGCCCAGAGCGCGCCGCCCCGTCCCGAAGCCGTGCGCCACGAGTACCGGCGCTCCGCCGTCGTGCATCCCGACGGCAGCCAGGGCAAGGGCTGGACCCGGAACGAACTTGCCGCCCGGGTGGCGCAGGAACTGCACAACGGGCAGTACGTGAACCTGGGGATCGGGATGCCGACGCTGATCCCGAACTACATCCCGGCCGGCGTCGAGGTGGTCCTGCATTCGGAAAACGGGATCCTCGGCGTCGGGCCGTACCCGGCCGAGGACGAGGTCGATCCCGACCTGATCAACGCCGGCAAGGAAACCGTCACGGTCAACAATGGCGCCGCGTTCTTTGACTCCGCCGCTTCCTTCGGCATGATCCGGGGCGGCCACGTCGATGTGGCCGTGCTCGGCGCCATGGAAGTGGCGCAGAACGGGGACCTCGCCAACTGGATGATTCCCGGCAAGATGGTCAAGGGCATGGGCGGCGCGATGGACCTCGTCTTTGGCGCCAAGAAGGTCATCGTGATGATGGAGCACGTGGACCGCAACGGCAAGCCGAAAATCGTGGATGCCTGCACGCTGCCGCTGACCGGCAAAGGCTGTGTGGACCGGATCATCACCGACCTCGCCGTGATCGACGTCGTGACCGAGGGCGGCCGCTCCCGGCTGGTGCTGCGCGAACTTGCCCCCGACGTGACCGTGGAAGACGTGGTGGCGGCCACCGGAGCCGAGCTCTTCGAGGAAGACCAGGAATTGACCGTATGAGTGAGACAGACCGGACATCGCCCGGCGCCAGTGCGGGCGGCCCCCGCGTGATTGAACAGCGCGGCCTTTATTTCGACGAGCTCGAAGAGGGCGTGGTGTACGCCCACCGGCCCGGCCGGACCGTCACGGAAACGGACAACGTTCTTTTCACCACCATGACCATGAACACCCAGGCCCTGCACCTGGACGCGGCCTGGAGCGCCGGGCAGCCGTTCGGCCAGCGGCTGATGAATTCGATGTTCACCCTTGCCACCGTGGTGGGCCAGTCCGTGCCCCAGCTGACCCAAGGCACCATCATCGCCCAGCTGGGCCTGACGGATGTGTCCTTTCCGCACCCGCTCTACCACGGGGACACCCTGTACACCGAGACTGTGGTCACCGGGAAGCGGCTCTCCTCCTCCCGGGCCGGCCAGGGCATCGTGACCATGCAGCACACCGGCCGGAACCAACACGGCGACGTCGTGGCGCTCGCCGCCCGCAGCTGCCTGATGTGGACACGCGAGGCCCACGCCGCTACCGGGCTGGAAGCGGCGCAAAAGGGGACAATAGAGACATGAGTTTCCTGATGGGTCCCGCGATGCTGTTCTGCCCCGCCGACCGCCCCGAGCGGTACCAAAAAGCTGCCGGACGTTCCGACACCGTGATCGTGGACCTTGAGGACGCTGTGGCCCCCGGGGACAAACAGCGGGCCCGCGGCGCCATCCTCGCCCAGATGGGCGCTACCGGCGACGTCCCGGAGCTGGATCCGAGCCGGACCATCATCCGGGTCAACCCGGCCGGCACAGACGAGTTCGAGAAGGACCTGCACTGCCTTAAGCACACGCCCTACCGGCACATCATGCTGGCCAAGGCCGAGAACGCCGCCCAGCTCAAGGAGCTGGGGGGCTACAGCGTCATCGCCCTCTGCGAGACGGCCGCGGGTGTCCTCAACGCCCCCGCCATTGCCGCCGAACCCAACGTCGTGGCCCTCATGTGGGGAGCCGAGGACCTGCTGGCGTCGCTCGGCGGCACCTCCAGCCGGACGGAGAGCGGCGACTACCGGGCCGTGGCCCTCCACGCCCGCTCCAGCGTGCTTCTCGCCGCCGGCGCCTTCGGCAAGGACGCTATCGACGCCGTCTACGTCAACATCCCGGACCTGAACGGCCTGGCCGCCGAGGCACGGGACGCCGTGGCATCCGGATTCGCGGCGAAGGCCTGCATCCACCCGGACCAGGTGGCCGCGGTCCGGGAAGCCTATGCACCCTCCGAGGCCGACGTCACAGCGGCCGCCGAACTGCTCGACGCCGCCGCAGCCGCGGGCACCGGCGTCTTCCAGTTCCAAGGCAAGATGATCGACGGTCCAATCCTCAAGCACGCCGAGTCCACACTGCGCCGCGCGGGCCGCTAGGGCGGCGAAGAGCGCTGAATGGCGAAGGTACCGATCGTTTACAAGAGCACGCACCGGGTCAAGTTCTCCGAGCTCGACCCCTATAACCACGTGAGCACGGGGAAATACGCGACCTATTACACGGATCACCGGATGGAGGGCCTGCGGGACAACGTCGGTTGGGATCTGGAGACCCTGGGCACATTGCCGTTCATGGTCTGGGTCCGGAGGATGGAGATCGACTTTCTGCGGCCCGCTCGGGGCGATCAGGAAATCACCATCACGTCGTTCGTGCGCGAGTTCCGGGGGCCCGATGCGCTTATCGAGTGCGCCATGGTCGATTCCGGCGGAAATAACGTGTCGCGCTGCGTCATGACCGTTGCCTACGTCGACAAGGAAACGAGTCGCGCGACGGACTGGCCGGCCGACGTCATGGCGCTGTTCTTCGAAAAAGAAGCCTCATGAGCGCACTTGGCTGACTGCTTGAGCAGCATGCCCTAGGGCGCTTCCGCCGGCACGCGAAAAAGGCACTTCGCGGCAATGTCTCGTCAACATTGCCGCGAAGTGCCTTCCCGGCGGGCGGTTCCTTGGGGTTCCCCGCGCCGCTAGCTCACTGTTCCGCCGGTATTCCGGCGCCAGCTCACTGTGCCACTGGCTTCCTGTGCCCCTAGTTTCCTGGCGCCGCCTTGACGGCGAGGATGGGGCAGTCCGCTTCGAGCAGGATCTGCTGGGCCGTGCTTCCCATGATCAGCTTCCCCACGGGAGTGCGTTTCCGCAGGCCGATCACGATCAGGTCGGCCCGGTGCTCGTCGGCCGCCTGCAGGACCTCGCTGGCCGCGTCGTTGCCGCGGACCGGCTGCAGGATCAGGTGCTCAACGCCTTCCGCCTTGAGCCGGTCCTCGACCGCGGCGATGTCGTCGCCCTGGACGTAGCGCCGGTCGACGAGGGCATCGCCCCGGGACGAGTTGACCACCACCAGAAGCTTCTGGCTCTTCCGGGCCTCGGTGATCGCCGTTTCAAGCGCGGCCACCCCCTCGGAGCTGGGAACGTATCCGACAATGATGCTCACGGTTCCTCCTGTCGCCGTCGTGCGTGGGCGGATTGGTTGGTGCTTCCTGTTGCCTCGGCCATCTCGCCGCCGGCGTCGCCGCCGTCAGCCTCGGCCAGCCGAGCGCTGCTGCCGGCCTCGGCCTCGACGTCCTGCAGCAGCGGACCTGCGGCGCCTGCCGCAACCGCCTGCGCCGGTACCGCCCGCGGGCGCGACCTGCGCCAAAGCTTCAGCAGCAGCGGCCAGACCAGGATGATGGCCACGATGATGTAGATGCCGACGGCGATCGGCTCACTCACGAGGCCGGCCGGGTCGCCGCCGAAGAGCTGGAGGGTCTTGCGCAGCTGGCCTTCGACCCGCGGGCCCAGAATCACGCCGAGGATAAGCGGCAGGACGGGGAGCCCGAACCGCCGCATCATGAACCCGAGCGCACCGAGCACCAGCAGGATTACCAGGTCGAACGCCTGCAGGTTCACCGAGTAGGCGCCCAGCGTCGCGAAGAACAGGATGCCCGCATAAAGGTACGGACGCGGCAGCTGCAGGAGTTTGGCCCACAGGGGTGCCAGCGGCAGGTTGATGACCAGGAGCAGGAAGTTGCCGATGAAGAGGCTGGCAATCAGCGCCCACACCAGCGGTCCCTCACTCTCGAACAGCTGGGGTCCCGGCTGGATGCCGTACGAGGTGAACGCTGCCAGCATCACGGCGGCGGTGGCGTTGGTCGGCAGCCCCATCGCCAGCAACGGGGTCAGGGTGCCGGCCGCGGCTGCGTTGTTCGCGGCCTCCGGCCCGGCGACGCCTTCGATGGCGCCCTTTCCGAACTCCTCCGGGCGCTTGCTGAGGCGCTTCTCCGTCACGTAGGACAGGAAGGTCGGGATCTCGGCGCCGCCGGCGGGGAGCGCACCGAACGGGAACCCGAACACGGTTCCACGCAGCCAGGGTTTCCAGGACCGCTTCCAGTCCTGTTTGCCCATCCAGGGCTGCCCCACGGGGATGACGTTAAGCGGGGTCCGGCGCAGGTGGGCGGCCACCCAGAGGGCTTCACCGACGGCGAAGATGGCGACGGCCACCACCACGATGTCCAAGCCGTCGGTGAGCAGCGGCTGGCCAAAGGTGAGCCGCCGCTGCCCTGTGACCGAGTCCATGCCGACCAAGCCGATCGCCAGGCCCAGGCCCAGTGAGGCAAAGCCGCGGAGCCGGGAGGAGCCCAGCACGGCGGTGACGGCAAGGAGTGAAAGGACCATGATGGCGAAGTAGCTGGGAGAACCCAGGCTGACAGCGAATTTGACCACCACAGGTGCACAGACGGCGAGCAGTGTGGTGCCGATGGTGCCGGCAATGAACGAGCCGATGGCTGCCGTCGCCAGTGCCTGGGCGGCCCTGCCGGCCTTTGCCATCTTGTGGCCTTCGATGGCCGTGACCACCGAAGAAGATTCACCCGGGGTGTTGAGCAGAATGGAAGTGGTGGACCCGCCGTACATGCCGCCATAGTAGATGCCGGCGAACATGATGAAAGCGCTCGTGGGCTCCAGCACGGAGGTTACGGGCAGCAGGAGTGCCACGGTCATCGCCGGGCCCAGTCCCGGCAGGACGCCGACGGCGGTGCCCAGGATCACGCCGATCACGGCGTAGAGGAAATTCATGGGGGTCAGGGCGGTGGCAAAGCCGTCCATGAGGGAGCTAAAGACGTCCATTTAGAGGATCCCTTCCAGCAGCCCGGCGGGGAGCGAAATTCCCAGGCCGAGGTAGAAACCGTAGAAGGTCAGCAGTGACAGCGCGACGGCGACGAGGCCGTCTCGGACATAGTGCCGGCTGCCAAGCGCCCAGACGCTGCCCCAAAAGAGGATGGTTCCGGAGATGACCCAGCCGGCCCAGTCGATGAGCAGGATGTTGACAACGAAAGCGCCGGCGAGGGGGAGCACGGTCTTCCAGTCGGCAGGATAGGACAGGTCGACGTCTTCGCCGCCTTCAATCTCGCCGTGTCCGCCGCGCATCACGTTGATGGCCAGCATCACTGCGCAGACGATCAGGAGGCCGGCCACGATGTAGGGGACCGTTTTCGGCCCGACGGGGTCCGATTTGGAGTAGGGGGTCACCAGGCCGACGGCGTCCCACAGGACCAGCACGCCAACCGCCCCGAGCAGGAGGGCGACCCCCAGCTCGGAGCGGCCTTTGAGCCTGGAAGCCAGAGACGTCACGCCAGCCCAAGCTTGGTCAGAACGTCTGCCACCCGCTTGTCCTGCTCGGTGAGGAAGGACTTGAATTCGTCACCGGTGAGGAAGGCATCAGTCCAGCTGTGCAGCTTGAGGGCTTCCTGCCAGGAGGCCGAGCCGTGCATCTTCTCCAGGGCGGCGATCAGGGAAGCCTTGTCTGCGTCGCTGATGCCGGGAGGGGCAACCACACCGCGCCAGTTGCTGAAGACCAGGTCGATGCCGGATTCCTTCAGCGTGGGGGCGTCGACGCCTTCGAGGCGCTTGTCGCCGCTGGTTGCCAGCACGCGGACCTCTCCGGATTCGATCTGCTTCAGGTATTCGCCGGCGCCCGAGGCGGCGAAGCCCAGCTTGTTTCCGAGGATCGCCGGAAGGAGATCGCCGCCGCCGTCGTAAGAGACGAAGTTGACCTTCGTGGCGTCAATGCCGACGGCTCCCGCGAGCTGCATGGGCAGAAGGTGGTCGGGGCCGCCGGGGGAGGAGCCGCCGCCTACGCTGATCGACCCGGGGTTGGCCTTCCAAGCCTTCACCAGGTCACCGATGGTCTTGTAGGGGGAGTCCTTGCCGACCATGATCGCGCCGGGCTCTTCGATGAGCCGGGCCAGGGGAGTGGTGTCCGTCAGCTTCGACCCGGACTTGTTGGTGTAGCTGGCGCCGACGACGCCGAGGCCCATCAGCATGGCGAGGTCGCCGTTGCCCTTCTCGTTGACGATGCGCGCCAGGCCGACGGTGCCGCCGGCACCGGCGAGGTTGAACACCTCGGTGTTGTTCGTGATCTTCTCGTCGTCGAGAACCTTTGCGGCGGCCCGGGCGGTGGTGTCGTACCCTCCACCGGCAGTGTTGGGGACCATGATCTGCAGTCCGGTGATCGGTCCAGCAGCGGCTCCGGAGCTGGCAGCGCCGGTGGAGCTCTTGCCGGTGGCACCGCAGCCGGTGGCCATAAGTGCGATGCCGGCGGCGACGGCGGCAATACGCAATGCGCGGATCTGGCGCATGTTTCCCTCTTCTCAAGTAAGAATGTTCCATTTTTGGCCAGCGGACTGGCCGGTGGTTCGATGCTAGGGGCACGCGTGACGGGGATCACTCTTGTGTTCGCAGAGAAACTTAAGTTCATTTCGTTCACGTTTCCGGCCCCTCACAAGACCGCCCTCTGCCGGGCAGCCCCTGCCCAGTGGGGTATAGTTCACGGCACCGCCGCGGATTGTGCTCCACAAGCGCGCCGTGACCCGCTCCCGCGAGCCGGCAAACCACCCTGAGGAAAGACAGCACGTGACTCGACGAAGAGGAATGTCCCTCGCAGGACAGTATCTGGTTCTGCAGTTGCTTATCGTCTTGGCTGTGCTGGTGGGCGTCGTTGCCATCTCCCTGGCCCAGTCGGCGGCTGCCTTCGAACGCATTGAGGGCCGGCGGGCCTTGTCCGCCGCCGAGGCCCTGGGCAGCAACCCGGCCGTCCGGGTACTGCTTCCCGCAGCCCAGCCACAGGCCGGCTCGGCGCTGCCCGCGGTGGCGGAGTCGGTTCGCACGGTTTCCGGGTCATCGCAGGTTGCACTCGCCAAACGGGACCGTACGGTCGTGGCGTCCTCCGATCCTTCCCTGCTGGGCCATGCGCTGGAGTTGGGGGACAGCCGCGTCATGGAGGGCCGGGCGTGGACGGGCGTTGTGGGCGCCCCCGGCACCGCGCAACTCTCTGCGCACGTGCCCGTCCTTGACGATTCCGGTGCCATGATCGGCATCGCTTCAATTGGCCGGAACTACCCGTCCGCCTGGGAGCGGCTTGGCGACGCCGTCCCCAACCTGCTGACCTACCTCGGCGTTGCCAGCATCCTCGGCGTGGCCGGATCGCTGCTCCTCTCGCGCCGCGTCAAGCGGCAGACCCTCGGCATGGAGCCCACGGAAATTACCGGGCTCGTGGAAAACCGGGAGGCCATGCTGCACGGATTGAAAGAAGGGGTGGTGGCACTTGACCCGCACGAACGCATCACCGTCGTGAACGAAAGCGCCCGGCGGTTGCTGGGGCTGTCGCCGGACTGCGTGGGCCGGAACATCGGCAGCCTGGCCATGGAACCGGCCCTGCGGGAAGTGCTCACCAGGGACCAGCCGGGCCCGGACCGGCTGGTGCTTGTTGGCGAGCGGCTGGTTGTCCTGAACCGGATGCCCATGCTGTCGCACGGACGAAACATCGGGTCCGTGACCACTCTGCGGGACCGCACGGAACTCGCCTCGCTCGAGCGGGAACTCGGCACCACGCGCACCACCACGGACACCCTCCGCGCCCAGGCCCACGAGTTCGCCAACCAGCTCCACACCATTTCGGGCCTGATCCAGATCGGTGAGTATGACGCCGTCGTGCAATTCGTCAACGGCACCACCCTCGACCGCACCCGGCTCAACGACGAAGTCACCAGCCGGATCGAGGACCCTGCGGTGGCGGCGCTGCTGATCGCCAAATCCAGCCTCGCCGCCGAACGCGGCGTCGTGCTCCAGCTTGCCCCCGACTCCCGGCTGGGCCGGGTAAGCGAGGACGTCTCCCGGGACCTGGCCACCGTCGTCGGCAACCTTGTCGACAACGCCCTGGACGCCGTCACAGGTGTCCCGGACCCCACGGTCGAGGTCCTGATCGACGACGGCGGCGACGGGCCGCGGGTCACGGTCCGGGACTCGGGTCCGGGCGTGCCGCCTGCGGACCTGGAGGCCGTTTTCCGCCAGGGCTTCACCACCAAGCGGCCAACCAGCGAGGGTGACCGCGGCTACGGGCTCGCTCTTTCCCGGGTCGTGTGCCAGCGCCGCGGCGGCCAGCTCACAGCCCACAACGACGGCGGCGCCGTCTTCACGGCCAGTTTCGCCCAAAGGAAGGTCCACCCATGATCACGGTCCTGATTGTCGATGACGACTTCATGGTCGCGAAAGTCCACGCCGGATTCATCCAAGCCACGCCCGGCTTCACGGTTGTCGGCGCTGCCCACACCGGTGCCGAGGCGATGCTCAAAACCCGGGAGCTGCAGCCGGATCTGGTCCTCTTGGACATCCACCTGCCCGATGCCAACGGGCTCGAACTCATGTCGGCGCTGCGGGCGGAGGCCCCCGAACTCGATGTCTTCGTGATCAGCGCGGCACGGGAGGTGGAGACGGTGCGGCGGGCCCTTCGCGGAGGGATTGTTCATTACCTCATCAAACCGTTCTCCCGGGGTGACCTGCAGGAACGGCTGGAGCACTACCGGAACGCCTACCAGGGCCTGGACTCAGTCAAGGAAGTGGCCGAACAAGCCGACGTCAACCGGCTCTTCGGGGTGGAAAATTCGGAAAGCGTCCGGCCGCCGCTTCCGAAGGGTTGCAGCGCGGAAACCCTCAGCCTCGTGGTCCGGGCACTGCATTCTGCGGCGTCGAACCTGTCGGCCGCGGAGGTCGCGGACCTGCTGGGAACCTCCCGGGTCAGCGCCCGCCGTTACCTTGAGTACCTGCACGACGAAGCCAAGGTGGAGGTCCGCCTCAAGTACGGCGCCGGACGGCCGGAACGCCGCTATGCCCTGAAGGTGCCCTGACGGCCGTTTCACAGCTACGCCCCCGCGGTGCGGGATACTTGAATCATGCAGCCGCGCAAGATCGTCCTCCTCGGGTCCACTGGTTCCATCGGCACACAGGCGATTGACGTCGTCGACGGCGCCCCCCACCTTTTTGAGATCGTGGCGCTCAGCGCCGGCGGCGGCAACCTCGAGCTCCTGGCCAGGCAGGCCGTCCACACCCGTGCCCAGGCCATCGGTGTCGCCGCCGGGGACACCTCCGCTCTGCGGGCCATGATCGAGGACGCTGCCCGCGAGGCGGGTCTGCTCGGGTACCGGCCCGAGCTCATCGCCGGCCCGGACGCGGCCACCCGGATCGCGGAAGTGAACGCCGACGTCGTCCTCAACGGCATCACCGGCTCCATCGGGCTTGCCCCGACCCTGGCGGCTCTCAAAACCGGGGCCACTCTGGCCCTCGCCAACAAGGAGTCCCTGATTGTCGGCGGCTCGCTGGTCAAAGCCGCGGCCCGCGAAGGGCAGATCGTCCCTGTGGATTCGGAGCATTCGGCGATTGCCCAGTGCCTGCGCTCCGGGACTGCCGCCGAGGTGGACCGGCTGATCCTTACAGCGTCCGGAGGCCCGTTCCGTGGCAGGACCCGGGACGAACTGCGCGACGTCTCGCCGCAGGACGCCCTGGCGCACCCCACCTGGGACATGGGTCTCATGGTCACCACCAACTCCGCAAGCCTGGTCAACAAGGGGCTGGAAGTGATCGAGGCGCACCTGCTCTTCGACATCCCGCTGGAGAGGATCGACGTCGTGGTCCATCCGCAGTCGGTGGTGCACTCCATGGTCCAATTCGTCGACGGATCCACGATCGCCCAGGCCTCGCCGCCGGACATGCGCCTGCCCATCGCCCTCGGTCTCGGCTGGCCGGAGCGCGTCCCAGGCTCAGCCAAAGCCTGCGACTGGAGCAAAGCCACCAGCTGGACATTCGAGCCGCTGGACGCCACGGCGTTCCCCGCCGTCGGACTGGCCAAGAGCGCGGCCAACCAAGGCAGTACCTTCCCGGCCGTGTTTAACGCCGCGAACGAGGAAGCCGTGATGGCCTTCCATGCCGGGCGGATCCGGTTCACCGACATCGTCGACACCATCGAAGCCGTCCTCAGCGAACACACAGGGTCCTCCGGGCTGACGGTGGAGTCCGTGCTGGATGCTGAAAGATGGGCACGCGCCCGCACGCACGAACGTTTAGCCGTCAGAAGCGTCTAGGAAGCAGCAGATCACCCCCATGAGCCCCGTCCTCCTCTTTGTCCTCGGTGTCGTCTTCGTGGCGATCGGCATCGCCGTGTCCATTGCCCTCCACGAAGTGGGCCACCTGGTGCCGGCCAAGCTGTTCAAAGTCCGCGTCACCAAGTACATGATCGGCTTCGGACCCACCGTCTGGTCCAAGAAGCGCGGCGAAACCGAGTACGGCTTCAAGGCCATTCCGCTGGGCGGCTACGTGTCCATGATCGGGATGTATCCGCCGAACAAGGAAGACGGCTCGGTCCGCCCGTCAAGCACCGGCATGTTCCAGTCACTGGCCTCCGATGCCCGCTCCCTGGCGCACGAGGAAGTCGGCCCCGGCGACGAAAAGCGGGTCTTCTACCGGCTGCCGGTCTGGAAGAAGATCATCATCATGCTCGGCGGTCCCGCCATGAACCTGCTGATCGGCGTCGTACTGACCGCGGTGCTGCTGATGGGATTCGGTGTCGCGAGCCAGACCACCACCATCGCCGATGTCTCCAAGTGCCAGGTCAAGGCCGGCGAGACCGTGGACCCCAATTCCGCCGATTGCAAGCTCACCCCTGCGGCCGCGGCCGGCCTCAAACCGAATGACAAGATCACCTCCTTCGACGGCAAGGCCGTCACCAGCTGGGACGAGCTGACCGGCTGGATCCGCGCCTCGGCGGACAAGCAGGTCACCATCACCGTGGCGCGCGACGGCGCCACAGTCACCACCGCCGTCACGCCGGTGCTCTCCTCCCGCCCGGTGGTGGGCGCCGATGGCCGGCAGGCCAAGAGCGCCGACGGTTCCCTCCAGTACCAGGACGTCGGCTTCCTGGGCATCGGCGCCCAGACGGCACTCGTCCCGCAACCGGCAACGTCCGTCTTGCCCATGGCGGGGGAGAACATCAAGCAGGTTGCCGGGGTGGTCGTGAACCTGCCTGCCCGCGTGGCCGGCGTCGCCAAGGCGGCCTTCAGCGAGGAACCACGGGACCCGAACGGCCCCATCAGCGTGGTGGGTGTGGGCCGTGTTGCCGGCGAGGTGGCCGCCATGGAGGAAGTTCCGCTGCAGTCCCGCTTCGCCGCCTTGGTGGGCTTGCTGGCCGGACTCAACTTCGCCCTGGCCGTGTTCAACCTCATCCCGCTGCTGCCCCTTGACGGGGGCCACGTGGCCGGAGCGCTGTATGAGGGGGCCCGCCGCCAGATCGCCAAGCTGTTCGGCCGCCCGGATCCCGGCGCCTTCGACATCGCCAAGCTGCTCCCGGTGACCTATGTGGTGGCCGTGCTGTTGATGGGCATGGGAGCGCTGCTGATCTACGCGGACATCGTCAAGCCGGTGAACCTCTTCGGGTAGCGGGAGCAGGGTGCTGGGGGACAGGGTAGCTCCAGCCGGTTCCGGCTGATTCTCCGTAATAAGCTCATTTCGACTGATTTTGAACAATCAGTTGAAAATGGTTGATTATCGAAAATCACCTCCTTTATGCTGGGGCCATGTACGTTCTGACAATCGACCAGCGCGGGAGCACAGGCGACGTTGACCGCGTCCCCGGCCTTTTGGCGGAACTGGGCACACTCTCCACCGCGCTTTCCGCTGCCGGACGCTTTGAGCGTTCGGTCGGCGACGAGATCCAGGGCGTCGTGGAAGGTGCCAGCGACGTCGTGGAGATCGCACTGCATGCCCTGCGCAGCGGCCACTGGTACGTCGGGATCGGGGTCGGAGAGGTGGACCTGCCGCTGGCCGCCAGCCCGCGGGAAGGCTCGGGTCCAGCTTTTGTGGCCGCCCGGGCCGCAGTGGACCGGGCCAAGGCCGCGGCCGCACACGTCCCGCTCGCCGTGGTCGCCGGCGTCGGCCGGGAGGCTGCTGCAAGACCGGCGCGGGGGAGCAGAGGAGCCGGGGCAGAGCTGGCCGGGCTGGACGGGGTGCTTGCCTGCGCCAATGCCGAGGCCGTGCTGCGGCTGATTGGCCGGCTGGTTCTGGACAGGACCGCGGCCCAGTGGAAGGTGGTGGACATGTTGCGCTCGGTGCGGCACGGACAGACCCACGGAACGCAAAAAATAGCGGCGCAGAATCTCGGAATCACGGAGCAGTCGGTGAGCCGTGCGGTCCTGCGCTCCGGCTGGCAGGAAGAATGGGCCGCGAGGCCGGCCGCGGAAATGTTGCTGGCTCTCGCCGAGAGCCTGACCGTGCGCGCGGACGACGGCGGGACCGGGCCGGGCGAGGACAAGCTGCGGAATCCGCAAGCCGGGACCCGCACCACGGAAGGAGACATGTGAACGCCCTCTGGACAACGCTGGCCCTGCTCACCGCCGGCTTTGTCGGCTGGCCGGTCACTTCCCTGGTGTTCCGGCTCGCCCGGACGATTGATGACCGGACGTTTGACGGCCAGTCGATTGACGGCAGTGCGGGCGAGGATGAAGACCCGTCCGCCGACTCCACCACGGATCCGGAGATCCCCGCGGCAGCGGACGCTTCCCCGGGCACGGCCCCGCAGGGCGCTGAGCCCGCAACCCAAGACCCTGCAACACAAGACCCTGCAACCTTGGACCAGGCCGCCGGCTCCGTCAGCAGCGCGCGCATCCTCCGGGGCGGCGCCATCATCGGAGTCCTGGAGCGGTTCGCGGTCTGCCTGGCGGTTCTCGCCGGGCAGCCCGTTGCCATCGCCTACGTCGTGGCCATCAAGGGCCTGGGCCGTTTCGCGGAGTTGAAGGCCACTCCGGTCGCGGCGGAGCGGTTCATCATCGGAACCCTCACCTCCATGCTCTGGGCAGCGGGCGTCGCCGCACTGACCAAGGTCCTGGTTTTCGGCTGACTGCTTCCCCGCGCGTCCCGCGCGTCCCGCGCGTCCCGCGCGTCCCGCGCGTCCCGCGCGTCCCGCGCGTCCCGCGCGTCCCGCGCGTCCGTGCGGCTCCGGATGGGAACCGGGCAAGCGGGGCGATAGTGTATCCGTATGACTGTTTTTGCTGTGGAGTACGTGTACGACGCCGAATCTTCCGAGATCCGCGATGCCAGCCGCCCGGCGCACCGCGAATGGACGGCGGGACTTGCCCGCGAAGGAGCGCTGCTCGCCAGTGGCCCCTACGGCGACGGTGCGGGCGCCCTGCTCATCTTGAAGGCGGCCGACGAAGCCGCCCTGAACGACATCCTGCGGCAGGACCCGTTCGCGGCCGCCGGGGCCATCTCGGGCACGCGCACCACCGAATGGGCGCCGGTGACAGGTCTCCTGGCCCCGCACGCCGCCTAACCCTTCCCCGTACCTTCGATACCTCGATACCACAAGGGAGTCCACGTGACCTCGGTCAGCCTGGGAATGCCGTCGGCACCGCCCCCCGTCCTTGCCCCCCGCCGGAAGACGCGCCAGATCAAGGTGGGGTCGGTGGGAGTCGGCTCCGATTCGCCCATCAGCGTCCAATCCATGACCACGACGCCGACGACCGACATCAACGCCACCCTGCAGCAGATCGCGGAGCTCACCGCCTCCGGCTGCGACATTGTGCGCGTCGCCTGCCCGTCTGCCGATGATGCCGAGGCGCTGCCGATCATCGCCAAGAAGTCCCAGATCCCGGTGATCGCGGACATCCATTTCCAGCCGAAGTACGTCTTCGCCGCAATCGAGGCCGGATGCGCCGCCGTGCGCGTGAATCCGGGCAACATCCGCAAGTTCGATGACCAGGTCAAGGAAATCGCCCGCGCCGCCAAGGACCACGGCACCTCCATCCGGATCGGCGTCAACGCCGGATCCCTGGAGCCCGGCATCCTGAAGAAGTACGGCAAGGCCACCCCGGAAGCCCTCGTGGAATCCGCCGTGTGGGAGGCCTCGCTCTTTGAGGAGCACGGCTTCCACGACTTCAAGATCTCCGTCAAACACAACGACCCGGTGGTCATGGTTGCCGCCTACGAGATGCTGGCCGAAAAGGGCGACTGGCCCCTCCACCTCGGCGTGACCGAGGCCGGACCGGCGTTCCAGGGCACCATCAAGTCCGCCACCGCCTTCGGGGCCCTGCTCTCGCGCGGGATCGGCGACACGATCCGTGTGTCGCTGTCGGCCCCGCCGGTTGAGGAAATCAAGGTCGGCAACCAGATCCTGCAGTCGCTGAACCTGCGGCCCCGCAAGCTGGAAATTGTCTCCTGCCCGTCCTGCGGGCGGGCCCAGGTGGATGTCTACACGCTCGCGGAGCAGGTCACCGCCGGTCTGGAGGGCATGGAGATCCCGCTGCGCGTGGCCGTCATGGGTTGCGTCGTCAACGGTCCGGGGGAGGCCCGCGAGGCCGACCTCGGTGTCGCCTCGGGCAACGGCAAGGGCCAGATCTTTGTGAAGGGCGAGGTCATCAAAACTGTGCCGGAGGACCAGATAGTTGAGACACTGATCGAAGAAGCCATGCGTATCGCGGAAGAGATGGGGGACGCCGATGGCGAAGATGCTGTCAAGGGTAGCCCCGTGGTTAGCGTCTCGTAAGGAGGACGCCGCACCCGGCGTCGTTGTCCGTGTCCTCGGCGGCGCGGACACCGCACAACTGCTTGCCCTGGCCCGCCGGGACGCCGTCGCCAACGTCTTCATTCTTTCGCATCTGGAGACCGTCGGCACGGCGTCACCCACAGCCGGTGGCGCCAGCATCTTTGGCGTGTTCGACGGCGCCGCCCTCCTGGGTGCCTGCTGGGCCGGTGCCAACCTGGTGCCGGTTCAGCTGGACCCCGATCTCGCCGGCGCCGTGGCCGTGGCAGTGCACCGCTCCGGACGCCGCTACGCGTCGATCTTTGGCCCCGCGGAGACCGTATTGGCCCTCTACGCTGCCTTGGAACAGCTCGGCCTGGCCGCGCACGAGGTCCGCGACGACCAGCCCCTCCTGACAATCACGGGGCCGCCGGCCGTTCGGCCCGAGCCCGCGCTCGGCTTCGGCCGACTGGCGGACTTCGACAAAATCCTGCCCGCATGCGCAGCGATGTTCGAGGAAGAAGTCGGCTACTCGCCCTACCTCGGCGGCAAGGAGTATTACAGCCGCCGTGTGAAAAGCCTCATCCGCCAAGGCCATTCCCTCGTGCACATGAACACCAACGGCGACGTGGTCTTCAAGGCCGAACTGGGCGCTGTTACGCCGGAAGTCACCCAGGTCCAGGGCGTCTGGATGAATCCCGACTTCCGCGGACAGGGCCTGAGCGCCGGCTACATGGCCGCCGTCGTCGTCCTGGCACAGACCCTGGCGCCGGTCACCAGCCTGTACGTCAACGACTTCAACGCCAAAGCCCGGGCCACCTACGACCGGGTGGGCTTCCACCAGGTGGGCACGTTCGCCACGGTGCTCTTTTAGCTACGCTGCACTTTTAGGCGCGGCGCCCTTCCAACAGACCGGTGCGGCTGGCCCCGGAACGAATTATCCGGGTGCATACTCTTGCTTTCGCGGGCCCCCGTCACATAGGTTCTACCTAGCCGTGTCGTATAGGCGCATACCCCCCCGGTGCACGTTCCGGGGACGGCGACGCCGGCAGGCGACACCAGGTAGCTCACAGCCTTAGTTCTGGGGTGCTGGGCACGGAGCCACGCCATGACGGGATGACCAGCCGGGAGCCGGCCAGGGGCTTCCCTCAGTCATGGCGTGGCTCTTCCACGTCCGGGCCCGCGGCAAAGTGGGGCTGGCTGGACGGTAGATTAGTACTTAGACGATATTTCCGGATTTTCGGGCTTCCCGGATTTCCCGCACTTCCCCAGAAACGGATACCCCACCTGTGGTCCTTCGACTCTCCCAGCTGTTCCTGCGCACCCTGCGCGAAGATCCCGCCGACGCCGAGGTGGCCAGCCACCGGCTCCTGGTCCGTGCCGGGTATATCCGGCGGGCCGCGCCGGGCATCTACACCTGGCTGCCGCTGGGTCTGAGCGTGCTGCGCAAGGTGGAGCAGGTGATCCGCGAGGAAATGTCCGCCATTGGTGCGCAGGAAGTCCACTTCCCGGCGCTGCTGCCCAAGGAGCCCTACGAGGCCACCAACCGCTGGACCGAATACGGCGAGGGCATCTTCCGGCTCAAGGACCGTAAGGGCAACGACTACCTGCTGGCCCCCACGCACGAGGAAATGTTCACCCTGCTGGTCAAGGACCTGTACTCCTCGTACAAGGACCTGCCGCTGAGCATCTACCAGATCCAAAACAAGTACCGCGATGAGGCGCGTCCCCGCGCGGGCCTGCTGCGCGGCCGCGAATTCATCATGAAGGACTCCTACTCCTTCGACGTCGACGACGCTGGCCTGGACGCCAGCTACGAGGCGCACCGCGGCGCCTATCTGAAGATCTTCGCGCGCCTCGGCCTGGAGGTCGTGCCCGTGGCCGCCACCGCCGGTGCCATGGGCGGGTCCAAGAGCGAGGAATTCCTGCATCCGACCGAGATCGGTGAGGACACGTTCGTGCGCTCCGCCGGCGGCTATGCAGCCAACGTCGAGGCCGTCACCACCGTGGTTCCCGCGGAGATCGACTTCAGCAACGCCCCGACCGCCGAAGTCCGCGACACCCCGGACACGCCCACCATCGAAACGCTCGTGGCCGCGGCCAACACGCTCGTTCCGCGCAGCGAGGCCGACGGCGGCGCCTGGACCGCCGCGGACACTCTCAAGAACGTCGTTCTCGCGGTCACGCTGCCCACGGGCGAACGCCAGCTCGTGGTCCTTGGCGTCCCCGGCGACCGCGGCGTCGACCTGAAACGAGTCGAAGCCAACATCGGCGCCTTCCTGCCGATCGCCGGTGAAATCACCCTCGAAGCCGCCAACGACGACGACCTGAAGAAGCAGCCGCTCATCGTCAAGGGCTACCTCGGGCCCGGGATGTCCCTGGACGCGCCTCTGCTGGGCACCGAAGGCGCCGCGAAGCTTCCCTACCTCGTGGATCCCCGCGTGGTCAGCGGCACCGCCTGGGTCACGGGCGCCAACGAGGCCGGCAAGCACGTCTTCGGCCTCGTCGCGGGCCGGGACTTCGGCTGGGACGGCGTCATTGAGTGCACCGACGTCCGCGCCGGGGACGAGGCCCCCGACGGCTCCGGACCCCTGGAAACCGCCCGCGGCATCGAAATGGGGCACATCTTCCAGCTCGGACGCAAGTACGCCGCGGCCCTCGACCTGAAGGTCCTGGACCAGAACGGCAAACAGGTTGTGGTGACCATGGGCTCCTACGGCGTCGGCGTGACCCGTGCGGTGGCTGCCCTGGCCGAGTCCAACCATGACGACAAGGGCCTGGTCTGGCCGCGCGCCGTCGCCCCGGCCGACGTCCATGTGGTGGCCGTAGGCCGCGGCGAGGAAATCTTCGCCGCCGCCGAAAAGCTGGCGCTGGAACTTGAGGCTGCCGGTCTCGACGTCATCTATGACGACCGCCCCAAGGTTTCCCCCGGCGTGAAGTTCGGCGACGCCGAACTCGTCGGCGTGCCCACCATCCTCGCCGTCGGGCGCGGGCTCGTGGACGGCGTCGTGGAGATCAAGGACCGCCGCAGCGGCGACGCCGAGAACGTCGCCGTGGACAAGGCTGTTGACTACGTGGTCAACGCCGTCCGCAACAGCTGACGCTGCGCAGTGCTAAGCCATACTAAATAGTGGTCTCGGGACTCGAATCGATCCAGCTCGGTACTGTCATCCTCATCGTCGTGGCGGGTCTGGCCGCGGGCTGGGTGGACGCCGTCGTCGGTGGCGGCGGACTCATCCAGCTCCCGGCCATGCTCCTGGTGCCGGGCATCAGCCCGGTCCAGGCGCTGGCCACGAACAAGATGGGGTCCATCTTCGGCACCACCACGAGTGCGGTCACCTTCTACGGGCGCGTCCGGCCCGATCTGCGCACGGCCCTGCCCATGGCGGCGATCGCGATGGCGGGCAGCTTCGGCGGTGCGGCGCTGGCCGCCAACCTGCCCGCGAGCGTGTTCAAACCGATCATCGTGGTGGCGCTGATCGCCGTCGCGCTCTTCACTGCCTTCCGGCCCAACGTCGGTGAGCTGACCAAGCTGCGCCACGAGGGCCACCGGCATTACATAGTGGCCTGCCTCATCGGCGGCCTGATCGGTTTCTATGACGGCCTGATCGGTCCCGGAACCGGGTCGTTCCTGATCATCGCCCTCGTTTCGGCCATGGGCTACGCCTTCCTGGAAGCAAGCGCCAAGGCCAAGATCGTGAACGTGGCCACCAACGCCGGCGCGCTGCTGTTTTTCGTGCCGCACGGAGCCGTGCTGTGGGGGCTGGGGCTACTGCTGGGCGCGGCCAACATGGCCGGCGGCTACCTCGGCGCCCGGACGGCCGTCAGCCAGGGAAACAAGTTTATCCGTGTGGTGTTCCTGGTGGTCGTGGGCGCGCTGATCATCAAGCTAGGTTCCGACGTCTGGCAGGACAACTTCGCCTGAGCCCTTCCGACGCAACATGGAGGGGTTCTGCGGGTCAACGCGGGGACTCCCGGTGCCGCGCCGCCGGGCGTAGCATGCAGCTATGTCAGCAGGCGAGGAACGCTACCGGGATGCCCTCGAAGCCGCGGCCGGGCATGCACGCCAGTGGCTGGAGAGCCAAGGAACGCGCCGCATTGGACCACAGGTCACGGCGGCCGGGCTCGCGGCCGACTTCGGCGGTCCGCTGCCCCGGGAGGGGATGGCGGCGGCGGAGGTGGTGGACTATCTGGCCGCCAAGGCCGAACCCGGGCTGATGGCCATGCCGTCGGGGCGGTTTTTTGGCTGGGTCATCGGCGGTACGCTGCCGGCTGCGTTGGCGGCGGACTGGCTGGTCAGCGCCTGGGACCAGAACGCGGGTCTGCGCTTCGCCACGCCAGCGGCCGCCGCAATCGAGGAAGCCGCCGGCAAGTGGATCCTTGAGCTCCTGGGCCTCCCCGAAGAGTCCGGCGTCGGCTTCGCCACCGGAGCCACCATGGCCAACTTCACGGGACTTGCCGCCGCCCGCTGGCGGCTCATGGCCGATGCCGGCTGGGACCTCGACGGCGACGGGCTCGCCGGCGCTCCCCGGATCCGCTGCTTCGCGGGGCAGGAACGGCACGACACCATCGACCTCGGCCTGCGCTATCTGGGGCTCGGCGGCCCGATCGTCGTGCCGTCCGACCGCCAAGGACGCATTATCCCGGCCGAACTCGATTGTGCCCTGGACCTTGCGCTCAGCGCCGGGGAGGACGGCCGTCCCGTCCCTGCCCTGGTGTGCCTGCAGGCCGGCAACCTCCATTCCGGCGCCTTCGACGCCTTCACCGAGGCGATCGCCGTCGCGAAGGCGCACGGCGCCTGGGTCCATGTGGACGGGGCCTTCGGCCTGTGGGCGGCCGCCGTTCCGGAACTGTCCGCCCTGACCGCCGGACTCCGGCTGGCGGACTCGTGGGGGACCGATGCGCACAAGACCCTCAACGTCCCGTACGACTGCGGAATCGCCATCGTGCGCGATGCCCGTGCCCTGCGTTCGGCCATGGGGTTGCACACCAGCTACCTGATCCAGGCCGTGGACGGGGCCGGTGACCCGTTCGAGAGCGTGCCTGAGCTCTCCCGCCGGGCGCGCGGCGTGCCAGTATGGGCGGCGCTGAAATCGCTGGGCCGAGACGGCGTCACCGGCCAGGTCCGCACCCTGGTGCTGCGGGCGGCCCAGCTGGCCGAAAAGCTCGCCGCCCTGGACGGCGTCGAGGTGCTCAACGACGTCGACTACACCCAGGTGTCCCTGGCCTTCGGGGATGACGCCGTAACGCGCGCCGTGACAGAGCGGATCATGGGTGACGGGCGCGTCTGGATGTCCGGTTCGCGCTGGCAGGACCGCGAAATTCTGCGGATTTCGGTGAGCAACTGGAGCACCGACGACGGCGACGTTGCAGTCGCCGTCGGCGCCGTCCGTGACGCCTTGGCGGCCGTGCGCCGCTAGGCTGCGTCAGGAGGGGCCGGGCGCCTGCCTATCCGACGGCCTCGCTAGCCGGCTGCCTCGCCCGGCGCCGACAGTTCCTGTGGCTCGGGCAAGCCGGGAAGCGTCCGGCCCGCCAGCGTGCTCGCCACCCAGAGGGAGCGGGCCAGATCGCCCTCATGAAGCGGTTTCGAGGCATACCAGAGGGCGTTGTCAACCTCGCGCGCCAGGCTCCACTGCCGGGCGGTTTCTGCGTCCAGGCCGGCCGCCTCGCTGAAATCCCGGCACCGTGCGAGCAACGCCCGCCCGGGATCCTTCTGTGGCAATTCGCGGAGCCTGTTCCACAGCACGGGCGCCACGGCAAACTCGGCCTCGCCGATCAGGGGCTGCGGATCAATCGCGGCGTACGGCCCGGTGCCTGTTGGCCCTTCCCACCGCGTGCCCGGATCCGGCGCCCCGGGCCGCGCCAGGATGTTCAGGTAGTGCAGGTCTGTGTGCACCAGAACGTCCTTGCCGGATCGTCTGCCGACGGCGCCACGGGTCTGGCAGACTTCAAGCGCCGCCTCCAGCAGCCACCGGGGGAACGGCCGCGCCAGCTCTTCCCACGTCGCGGGGAACTCATCGCTCCACCGTTCGGCACGGGCCGCCACGTGATCGATTTGCTGCCACTGCGGCCGGTCGTCAGGGGCCACACTGAGTTGATGGACCAAGTTGCCCCACACCGGCACTGCCGCTTCCAGAGGGACATCCAGGAGGGAGCGGGAGGCGTCCAGCCGCTCCAGGAGCAGGGCGCAGGATCCGGCGTCCGCGGCCAGCAGCCGAACGGCGCCGTGGCCTGCCCACAAGACGAGGGCGAGGTGCTCCTGGGTGGCTTCCTCATCAGGGAAGGCCACCTTGAGGACAGCCTCCCCGCCCTTGCGGTCAGCGCGGTCACTGCCCGGGGACCCCTGGCGGCATCGCACGGGGATCACGACGCCGCCGTGACCGTTCCAGGGCAGCGCGCCAGGCTCGAGGTCCAGCACAAGGTCCCACTCGTCCACGAACCGTCTGATCAGTCCGGGAAGTGTCTGCAGCCAGTCGCGCCCGGCCTGCGTGCGGCTGTACCGGCGGGAGAGATCGGGCGGAATGGGGACATCCGGGAATGGGCTCACGGGACCTATCGTAGGGGCCAGTTCGTAGGTTTTCGGCGCAGGGGTGTTCGGCGAAGAGGGGTGCGGTGCGGACCGGCAGGGAAAAGCGTCGATGAGGGCGTTCCGCGGCTGCCCCCTGACGTGCCGGTTGGTTCTAGCCGATGATGCTCGCCCCGAGCAGGTTGCCGATCGCAAACGTGGCCACCAGCGCAGCGGCGCCACCAACTACCACGCGGATGGCGGCTTTAAGCTTCGAGCCGCCGCCAATCCACGCACCGATGGCACCGGTGGCCGCCAATGCCACGAGCACGGCCACGAAGGTCAACGGAATCCTGATGTTTTCCGGCGGCAACAGGATGGCCAGCATGGGCAGGACCGCCCCGATGAGGAACGCGATCGCAGACGCCAGGGCCGCGTGCCACGGGCTGACAATGTCGGTCTCATCGATGTTGAGCTCGGCCGAGAGGTGGGCGCTGAGGGCATCGTGGGCGGTGAGCTCCTCGGCTACGGTGCGGGCCGTCTCGGGGCGGAGGCCTTTGCTTTGGTAAATGGCGGTGAGCTCCTCGAGTTCCTCCTCGGGCTGCTCTTCCAGTTCCTGCCTTTCCTTGTCAATGAGGGCGTGCTGGCTGTCCTTCTGGCTGCTGACGGAGACGTATTCGCCCAGGGCCATGGAGATCGCGCCGCCCACGACGCCTGCGGCGCCTGCGATGAGAATGGCCCCGGTGTCCGTCGTGGCGCCGGCGACACCGACCACGATCGCCGCGACGGAGACGATGCCGTCGTTCGCCCCGAGGACGCCCGCACGGAGCCAGTTCAAACGGTGCGCGAGGTCATTGCGGTGCGGTTCGTTCTCATGCAGGGTTGCGGCGCCGGTGCTTTCCATGACTCCAGCAAAGCACCCGGATTGCCGGGCTGGCCAGTATTCCAAGGCTAAGCATGGTAAGGCGACGCTTGGTCCGCGTGGCACCGGAAAGCGCCACCAGAAAGGCGGGCACCAGCGACACGGAACGGGGCACATTGAGCGGCGACACGCCGTCGTACTGGGCGCTTGCACGGATTCCGGCCGGCAAAGCCGCCCCGGACCGCATGATCGGGATCGGACGGGGAGCTTCAGTTCGCCGACAGGACGCCTCAGCCTGATGGAAGCGGCGCAGGCGACGGCAGCGATGCGCTGTCCAAGCCAGGCAGTGCGCCGGGATCCGCGCCCCAGTGCACGGACCGCTTCCCGGAGCTGTAGAGGGCCGCGATGGCCCACTGCCGGGTTTCGCCCTCGCTCAGCGCCACGAGGTCGCCGTACACCGGCAACGCGGCGGCCTCCAGCTTGCCGAGGCCGGCAGCGGGGGACGCCAGGAATGACTTGCCCAGTGCATAGCCGGCCTCGCGCGGCGGAACAGCCAAGCAGAGCCGCCTGCTGAGGGATTCCGCGCCGCGGAGGAGCTCATCGTGGCGCGCCAGTGCCTCTGCCGCGGACGCCGCTGCAGCTCCCCTTACCCGGGGCAAGGCCACCTGGTAGCTGTAGACAGCTTCCGCTTCGGTCTGAACCACCGCGGCCAGCGCGGCCGCCTCGGACGCGCCGGCCGGAGTGGTCTCCGGTCCCGACTGCGTCCCGGCGGAATGGATGGCGTCAGGGACAGCAGCGTCAGGGACGGCGGGAGAAGCAGCCGTGGCGTCACCGGCGGCGGACTCGGCGGAGCCAGTAGCGCGAGAAGATCCGGCCTGCGCGGGTTCGGACGCGCAGGTGCCGGACAGCTTGGGGAAGGCGACATCGGCGGACGGCGGGGCCGTTGTTCCGGTTTCCGCCGCCAAGGCGGACGCCCGTAGCAGCTGCGCGGTGCCGACGGCGGCCAGCAGCCGTGCCATGCCGCCGTCGGCCACGGCAGCGTCGGCCAGGCGCTGGCGTCCGCTGTCCGCGAGAGCCGCCACGAGCGCGGCGGCGGTCGCGGGCGCCTGGGCAACGGGAGTTCCGGCTGGGGAAGGCGATGCGGTAGCCGTAGCGGCTGTTTTGGCGGGGGGTGAGGCGTCCGACGCGGTGGCCGAGGCGCCCGCCGCCTCCGAGTCGGTCTCGCCGGGCATCCGAAGGGCTTGCGCCTGGGTAGTCAGCAACGTCACAGTCCGCTCGACGGCGGGATTCCCGGCAGGTTCCGAACCGCCGTCGAGGCTGGCCGGTGGAGGCTTTGAACCGTCCTGCACGGCGGTCACAAGACGGCTGCCGGCGGCCTTCAATCGCAGGGTTTCGGTCAGCGCGGCGGCGCGGGCCTGCTCGGAGAACGAGGGTTCCGCGGGTTCCGGCGGCCGGGCCGGTGTCAGCACCACACCGAGGCTCACCACTACCAGAGCGAGGCAGGCCAACAGTGCATAGCGGGGGAACAACCGGGGAAAGTGGTCCTGCCATCGCTTTTCCCGGGAGACGTCATTCACAACAGTCCATGTTGTCATGCCGGGCGGGAACTGAAGTGCACCATGCCGCCCGGAATATCGCTAGGCTAGTACACACAACATCATCTAGAGGGAGGCGGCCGGCATCATGACCAACGCAGAAGCCACGACTTCAACAGACCGGACCGGGACGGGGAAGGCTGAAGCCGCACCCGTTCACAATGTGGAGGCCGAGCGCCTGCATGCTCTCCTGGAACCCGCAGTCCTGGCGAACCGGTTGTATCTGGAGGACGTGTCCATTCATGTGGCTGGCGCCAATCGGGTGGTCCACGTGGTGGTGGACCTGCCGCAGGAGGAGACCGGCGGCGTCGGGCTCGACGTCATCGCCGAGATCTCCAAGACCCTCTCCGACACCTTGGACAACGACCCCAACATGGACGCGCGCCCTTATGAGCTCGAGGTCTCTTCGCCCGGCGTCGGACGCCCGCTCACGGAAGAACGCCACTGGCACCGCGCCCGCGGACGGATGGTCAACGTGAACGTGATCCAGGGTGACAACGTCACCGGCAGGATCCAGTCCGTGGATGACGGCGGCGTCGTCCTGGTCCCGGAAATTGCCGTCAAGAAGGGCATGAAACCCAAGCAGGGTGAGCCCGTCAAACTTCCTTTCGACAGGATCCGCAGCGGAAAAGTCGAGATAGAGTTCAGCCGCCTCGAAGAAGCCGGTCTGGAAAAAGAACACAATGGACCTTCCGAGGAGGCCTAATGGATATTGACATGAGCGCGCTGAGACTCCTGGAGCGTGAGCGTGAAATCCCTCTGGATCTCCTGATTCCGACGATTGAGCAGGCACTCCTGGTTGCGTACCACAAGACGCCGGGAGCCTTCGAAAAAGCGCGGGCCGAACTGGACCGCAAGAGCGGCCACGTGACGATCTGGGCCACCGAAATCGACGACGACGGTGCCCCCATCGGCGAATTCGAGGATACCCCCGCGGGCTTTGGCCGGATCGCGGCGAGCACCGCACGGCAGATCATCCTCCAGCGCCTCCGGGACGCGGAGGACGACAACGTGCTGGGCCAGTTCAAGGGCCGTGAAGGCGAGCTGGTGGCAGGCACCATCCAGCAGGGCAACAACCCGCACATGATCCAGGTGAACCTGGGCACGGTGGAGGCGCTGCTGCCGCCGCCCGAGCAGGTTCCCGGCGAGAAGTACATTCACGGCAACCGGCTGCGCGCCTTCGTGATCGACGTTCACCGCGGCACCAAGGGACCGTCCATCACGCTGTCCCGCTCGCACCCCGGCCTTGTCCGGAAGCTCTTCGAACTCGAAGTTCCCGAAATCGCGGACCGTTCCGTCGAAATCGTGGCGCTTGCCCGCGAAGCCGGCCACCGCACCAAGATCGCTGTCAAGGCAAACACTGCCGGCGTGAACGCCAAGGGTGCCTGCATCGGCGAAATGGGCTCGCGGGTCCGCGCCGTCATGACCGAACTGAACGACGAAAAGATCGACATTGTCGATTACAGCGACGACGCGGCGACCTTCATCGCCAGCGCCCTCTCGCCGTCGCGCGTGAATTCGGTCACGATCACCGACGAGGCAACCCGCTCCGCCCGGGTCGTTGTTCCCGACTACCAGCTTTCCCTGGCAATCGGGAAAGAGGGGCAAAATGCCCGTCTTGCCGCCAAGCTCACGGGCTGGCGGATCGATATCGTGTCCGACGCCGCCGTCGACACCGGCAACTAGCCCAGTCACCGGCAACTAGCCCAGGAGCCGAGCAGGAAGAGCGCACGGGCACAGCGGCGGGCAGCCGGCGCGGCCCGCCGCCTGCGCCCGGCCGTCTCGCGGGGCACGCGCCGTTTCGCCGCCGACCGGCGTGCCCGGGTTCGGGACCCGGGCGCCGGAGGGGCTAGAATAGACATGACCGCGCCTAAGGGCCGGTATCCGCGTGTCCTTGGCGCGTCCGGTTTTTCCGGACTTTTCGGGGACACAGATACACCAACAGATGTTCTGGCAGGAAGAAACTCGAACGTGGCACATGTGCAACACCTCGGGAATCAGCCGCAGCGCACCTGCATAGGATGCCGGCAAAAAGGGTCGCGGTCGGAGTTACTCCGGCTCGTCGCCGGCGCCGGCGGTTCGTCCGCCGTCGTTGTGGATGAACGACGCCGGATGGCTGGCCGGGGAGCATGGCTGCACCCCAGCGAGAAGTGTCTGGCACTGGCGGTGAAACGTCGAGCGTTCGGCCGCGCCCTCAATGGCGCAGCCGATACGGCTGATGTTGAACGCCGAGTCAGTGCCGGCACGAAAGCCGTGGACACCCCGGTGGCCGCAGCAACAACCGTCCAACCTGAAAGCGGGTCAGAAAACTGATGGAAACCCGATGAGTTCCCAGCGATGAGTGCGCAACGATGACAACTTTGTTGCGCTCTGCAATGGGCCTTTCAGCTGCATTCGCGGCGGAGGCCCGCAGTAAGAAGTAGACGGTTCGTGCCTGGCTCGGTGCGGACCGAGACAGGAGAAATGTGGCCAAGGTCCGCGTACATGAGCTTGCTAAAGAGCTCGGTATTACTTCCAAAGATGCAGTAACCAAACTGCAGGAATTGGGCGAATTCGTTCGCTCCGCCTCGTCAACCATCGAGGCTCCCGTTGTGCGGAAACTGCGCAACGCCTTCCCGGACGCCCCCGCAGCTTCGAAGTCCGAAGCTCCGGCGCCCGCCCCCCAGACAGCACCCGCCCAAGCGGCTCCCAGCCCGGCAGCAACCCGTCCGGCGCCTGGTCCCGCTGCGCCCAAGGCCGCTGAAGCCAAGGCCGAAGCCCCGGCTCCGGCTGCCGCTCCGGCTGCCCCTGCAGCCCAGACCCCTGCAGCCCCCGCTGCCCAGGCACCTGCTGCCCAAGCAACGGCTGCTCCCTCGACGGGCATCAAGCCCGGCGCGCGTCCGGCCCCCAAGGCTGAAACCCCGGCCGCTCCGGCACGCCAGGGCGGCTCCGCACCCCGTCCGGGCGGTCCCCGTCCCGGCAACAACCCCTTCGCAACGTCCCAGGGCATGCCCCGGGGCCGCGGCGGCGACAACGAACGTGCTGCCCGTCCGGGCAACAACCCGTTCGCGCCCTCCCAGGGCATGCCCCGTCCGGGTGGAAGCCGCACCGAGGGCGAACGCCCCGGTGGTCCCCGTCCGGCTGCGGGCGCAGGCGGCCCCCGTCCGGGTGGACCGCGTCCGGCAGCGGGCGCAGGCGGTCCCCGCCCCGGCGCCCCGCGCCCGGCCGGTGCTCCCGGCGCACGTCCCGGTGCCGGCGGTAACCGCCCGACGCCGGGCATGATGCCCAACCGCACCGAACGTCCCGCACCCGCAGGTGCCGGCCGTCCCGGTGGCGGCGGCCGTGGTCCGGGTCGTCCGGGCGGCGCTCCGGGTACCGGTGCCCCCGGTGCCGGTGGCGGCGCTCCGGCCGGTGGTGGCTTCGGCAAGGGCGGCCGCGGCCGTGGCGGCACCCAAGGTGCCTTCGGCAAGGGCGGCGCAGGCCGTGGCAAGCAGCGCAAGTCGAAGCGTGCCAAGCGCCAGGAACTGGAGCAGATGAGTGCTCCGTCGCTGGGCGGCGTGAGCGTGCCCCGCGGCGACGGCAACACCGTTGTCCGGCTTCGCCGCGGCTCGTCCATCACGGACTTTGCCGACAAGATCGAGGCGAACCCGGCAGCACTGGTCACCGTTCTGTTCCACCTCGGCGAAATGGCCACGGCCACGCAGTCGCTGGATGAAGAGACGTTTGCCCTGCTCGGCGAGGAACTTGGCTACAAGCTGCAGGTCGTTTCGCCGGAGGACGAGGAGCGCGAGCTGCTCTCCACCTTCGACATCGACTTCGAAGCCGAGCTCGAAGCCGAAGGCGATGAAGACCTCGAGGCACGTCCTCCGGTAGTCACCGTCATGGGCCACGTTGACCACGGTAAGACCCGCCTGCTCGATGCCATCCGCAAGTCGGACGTCATGGCTGGCGAACACGGCGGCATCACCCAGCACATCGGTGCCTACCAGGTCACGCACAACCACGAAGGCGACGACCGCAAGATCACCTTCATCGATACCCCGGGCCACGAGGCGTTCACCGCCATGCGTGCCCGTGGTGCGAAGGTCACCGACATCGCCATCCTGGTGGTCGCAGCGGACGACGGCGTGATGCCGCAGACCGTTGAAGCCCTCAACCACGCCCAGGCGGCCAACGTGCCGATCGTCGTGGCCGTGAACAAGATCGACAAGGAAGGCGCCAACCCGGACAAGGTCCGTGGCCAGCTGACCGAGTACGGCCTGGTTCCGGAAGAGTACGGTGGCGACACCATGTTCGTGGAGGTCTCTGCCCGCCAGAACCTCAACATCGACGAGCTCCTCGGCGCCGTCCTGCTCACCGCAGACGCTGCCCTGGACATGCGCGCCAACCCGAACAAGGACGCCCGTGGCATCGCGATCGAAGCCAACCTGGACAAGGGCCGCGGTTCCGTGGCCACCGTCCTGGTCCAGTCCGGTACCCTGCACGTCGGCGACACCATCGTGGCAGGCACGGCCCACGGCCGCGTCCGTGCGATGTTCGACGACGACGGCAGCGCCCTGACCGAGGCCGGCCCGTCCCGCCCCGTCCAGGTGCTGGGTCTGTCCAACGTGCCGCGCGCCGGTGACACCTTCTTCGTGACCGCTGACGAGCGCACCGCCCGCCAGATCGCCGAGAAGCGTGAAGCCGCCGACCGCAACGCCGCCCTGGCCAAGCGCCGCAAGCGCATCAGTCTGGAAGACTTCGACCAGGCCGTCGCCGAAGGCAAGATCGACACCCTCAACCTCATCCTCAAGGGTGACGTGTCCGGTGCCGTGGAAGCCCTCGAAGACGCGCTGCTCAAGATCGACGTCGGCGAGGGTGTCCAGCTCCGCGTCATCCACCGCGGTGTCGGTGCGATCACGCAGAACGACGTCAACCTGGCAACGGTCGACAGCGCCGTCATCATCGGCTTCAACGTCAAGCCCGCAGAGCGTGTTGCCGAACTGGCAGACCGCGAAGGCGTGGACATGCGCTTCTACTCCGTCATCTATGCAGCCATCGATGACATCGAGGCAGCCCTCAAGGGCATGCTCAAGCCGGAGTACGAAGAGGTCCAGCTTGGCACCGCCGAGGTCCGCGAAGTGTTCCGTTCCTCCAAGTTCGGCAACATTGCAGGCTCGATCGTCCGCTCCGGTATCATCCGGCGCAACGCCAAGGCCCGCATCAGCCGCGACGGCAAGATCATCGGCGACAACCTCACCGTTGAGACGCTCAAGCGCTTCAAGGACGACGCCACCGAGGTCCGCACGGACTTCGAGTGTGGTATCGGTCTTGGCTCGTACAACGACATCACCGAAGGCGACATCATCGAGACCTTCGAGATGCGCGAGAAGCCGCGCGTCTAGGTTGTCTTAGCAGTTGTGGCGGGGAGCCTCCGAGTTTTGGGGGCGCCCCGCCGAGGTGCGGGGCCGTCGGATTTCTTTCCGGCGGCCCCGCACCTTCGCCGGACGGGTTGCGATCTACGATAGCCACCCCTCCCGGGCCCACAGGCCCCATGGCCCACCCACGCCCCCGGGAAAAAAACCCAACGGAGTGGGGCGGTGTTTTGGTGACCC
>NZ_JBHVVJ010000018.1:0-132538 GCF_042883665.1 Arthrobacter sp. NPDC058192
ATCATCGCCCCTGTTATCTCGGTCGTGGACTCTGACACGGCCGTCTCCTTTCGGATCAGGCCGGACCTTCACACACCGTTATTCAGACAGTCCCCCAAGGGGGACATGTCCAGTGGTGGATGAATGCAGCGCGGAACATGTCCAATGGTGGATCAACGCAGCGCGGAACATGTCCAGTGGTAGATCAACGCAGCGCGGGACATGTCCAGTGGTGGTGGAGCTATCGAGGGCGCTGAGCGGTACAGGGCGAGGGGCGCCTGGAGGTTAATACGTCCGTTTATGCAGCGGCGGAGAGCCTGTTCAGCGTTTCGCGGACCATGGCGATGAATTCCTCAGGGTGGTCCCGTAGCAGCGGATAGGTCACGACCAGTGTCGGTATCCCCCGGCGCGTGGTGACGTTCCAACGGCGCCGGTCTTCCTCGAAGCTGGTCCTGTCCATGTGGAACTCGGCACCGTCCGTCTCTATACCCACGCGGCCATCGACCATCAGGTCCAGGTGTCCGAGGCCCGGAACGTTGACCTGCGACTCGACATGAAAGCCGGCGCGCACGAGAAGAAACCGGGCCAGGCACTCGATAAGCGACTGCGACTGCGGGACAATTTCCGACACGATTCGGCGTTCCCGTGCATCGTTCCGGCCATCGAGCCGTCGGCGCAATGCGTTCAGTGGCAGACCCTTAAGCACGACGGCGGACTCGGCAACGATCAGCCCGTCCGGTTCGGGCAAGCAGCGCAGGCATTGGACAACGGTGTCCAAGAGAGTCGGCGGCGTGGATGACCTGTGACAGACAAAGCCCTGGTAACTCCTGCTGTGCGTCAGGGCCACGTGCGGTTGCGCCGGGGCGTGAAGCACCCACAGGCCGCCGAAATGGGCCGCAGTGATGCAGCCCGGTTCTGCTGGCAGCGAGCGAATGGAAATCAGCTGCGCGTCGGCGCCGGGCAAGGCGTAAACGCCGCGGGCCACCCGGGACACGGTTCCCGCGGCCATCGCGTACTTGAGTTGGTTGTGGGAGACGCCCGCAGCGGCAATGTACTTGGCGCGGGTGACGCCGTCGTATTTGGAGAGCACGTCGATGATGTTGGCCATGCACTCATGCTGGGGTCGTACACCACGGCCTGGTAGTCAGATCCCGCGCTATGTGGAAAACAGGCACGCGGCTGTCGGCCGGCCGGGTCACCGGCACGAACGCAGACGGGCAAGTCCCGGCATCGGAGCACGGCAGGGACATGTCCGGTGGTGAGGAATGGACATGTCCCGCGCGCGGGCACTGCGCCGGACATGCTGCCATTTTGCCCACTCGAGGGACTCAAAAAGGGACATGTCCCCCCGGGGATGCGGCCGGGACGCTGCTGCGGCGGAACGGAGCGGCCCTAGCCTGCGGGGAACCGGTACCGGCGGCACCAGACGAGCATGGCGACGGTGACGCCGGCAATGCCGAAGACCCAGATGTTTCCCGCGGCGTCACCGATGACCAGGCGCTTGCCCGCCTCCAGTGTGGACCACCAGCCGGCCAGCACATAGCAGAGAGCGCCGCACGCCGCCGTCGGGATGACGGAGCGGAAGGCAGCGGCCAGCCACAGCTCGGCCGAACCCAGCAGGAGCAGGGCCGCCGCCGCCCCCCAGGGAATCTGCACGCCGCCGAGCAGCACACCGTGGCGGTGCAGCGCCGTGCCGGCCAGGGCAACAAAAAGAGCTGCCGGCACGGCGGCGGCAATGCCGCCTGCCATACCGGCAGCTCTCCTAGTCACGTTTCAGCCGAATACCCGGAGGCCGGGATCAGACCTTGGCGCGGGCGCGGTTGGCCTTGGCCCGCTCGTTGGTGTCCAGGATGACCTTACGGATGCGGATGGCGTCCGGGGTGACCTCGACGCATTCGTCCTCGCGGGCGAATTCGAGGGACTCTTCGAGAGTCAGATCGCGCGGCGGCGTCAGGTTTTCAAAGGTGTCCGAGGAGGCTGCACGCATGTTGGTGAGCTTCTTTTCCTTCGTGATGTTCACGTCCATGTCGTCGGCGCGGGAGTTCTCGCCCACGATCATGCCTTCGTAAACCTCGGAGGTGGGCTTGACGAAGAAGGAGCCGCGCTCCTGCAGGTTGATCATCGCAAACGGGGTCACCACACCGGCGCGGTCCGCGATCATCGAACCGTTGGTGCGGTATTCGATCGGGCCGGCCCACGGCTCGTAGCCTTCGGAGATCGAGGCTGCGATGCCGGCGCCGCGGGTGTCCGTGAGGAACTTGGTGCGGAACCCGATCAGGCCACGGGCGGGAACGATGAACTCCATGCGGCACCAGCCGGTGCCGTGGTTGGCCATGTTGGTCATGCGGCCCTTACGGGCGGCCATGAGCTGGGTGACGGCGCCGAGGTACTCTTCCGGCACGTCGATGGTCATGTGCTCCATCGGCTCGTGAACCTTGCCGTCGACCGTCTTGGTGACAACCTGCGGCTTGCCCACGGTCAGCTCGAAGCCTTCGCGACGCATCTGCTCGACCAGGATGGCCAGCGCGAGCTCGCCACGGCCCTGGACTTCCCAGGCGTCAGGACGCTCGGTGGGGAGCACCTTGATGGAGACGTTACCGATCAGTTCCTTGTCCAGGCGGTCCTTGACCTGGCGGGCGGTGACCTTGGCGCCCTTGACCTTGCCGGCCAGCGGGGAGGTGTTGATACCGATGGTCATGGAGATGGCCGGGTCGTCAACGGTGATCAGCGGCAGCGGCTGCGGGTTCTCGACGTCGGTCAGGGTCTCGCCGATGGTGATTTCCTCGATGCCGGCGACGGCGACGATCTCGCCGGGGCCGGCGGATTCGGCCGGAACGCGGTCCAGCGCCTTGGTGGCCAGCAGCTCGGTGATCTTCACGCTCTTGAGCTCGCCGTTAGCGCGGGCCCAGGCCACGGTCTGGCCCTTGCGCAGGGTGCCGTTGTAGATGCGCAGCAGCGCGAGGCGGCCGAGGAACGGGGAGGCGTCCAGGTTGGTGACGTGCGCCTGCAGGACACCTTCCGGGTTGTAGGTCGGAGCGGGGATGTGCTCGATGATGGCGTTGAAGAGCGGCTCGAGGTCCTCGTTCTCCGGGGCGGTGCCGTCGGCGGGCTGCTCCAGGGATGCGCGGCCAACCTTGGCGGCGGCGTACACGACCGGAACGTTGAGGATCTTGTCCAGGTCCAGATCCGGAACTTCGTCCGCGAGGTCGGATGCCAGTCCCAGCAGCAGGTCCATGGACTCGTGGACAACTTCTTCGATCCGCGCGTCGGGGCGGTCGGTCTTGTTGACCAGGAGGATCACCGGCAGGTGCGCGGCAAGGGCCTTACGCAGCACGAAGCGGGTCTGCGGCAGCGGGCCTTCAGACGCGTCGACGAGGAGGACCACGCCGTCCACCATCGACAGACCGCGCTCCACCTCACCGCCGAAGTCGGCGTGTCCGGGGGTGTCGATCACGTTGATGGTGATGGTCTCGCCCTTAGAGGACGGTCCGTTGTAGGCCACCGTGGTGTTCTTGGCCAGGATGGTGATGCCCTTTTCGCGTTCCAGGTCACCGGAGTCCATGACGCGGTCTTCGAGGTGGTTGTGCTCGGCAAAGGAGTTGGTCTGCTTGAGCATGGCGTCGACCAGAGTGGTCTTGCCGTGGTCAACGTGGGCCACGATCGCGACGTTGCGCAGGTCACTGCGCGATGCAGTCGCTACCGCAGTGTTGGTGGTGGTTTCAGACATGCGTTATTGCTCGATTCAGTGGTGAAGTCAGCTGTGGTATCGCGACATTTCCAACCGGAACGCACGACGGATGCACCCATTCGACACAGGGCGCCTGATACAAGTCTAAGGGCTAGGCCATTTATTGGCCTAAAATGCCTGACCGCCGGCCCGGTGCACCGGCCTTCCCCTGGCGGCCGGCGGCAAGGGGACACAGCGAAAGGAATTATTACCTGTGAGTAAAGTCACTGGTTTTTCCGGCGCCCATGCCCCATCATTGCTCTGATAGCAGCAAGCAAGCCCGGAGACATTCATGCGAACCGCCTCGGCCCTGTTCCGCTTTGTCGCAACGATGGTCGCCGTAGGCGTTACTCTTGGCGGCTGCGGGCAGTACCCTTCCTCCTCTGCGCCGGACGCGGATTCCTCAGGCGCGCCTTTGACCGCCAACCAACTTGGCAGCGTCCCGGCTGTCGGCGCGGGCGGGGCGGTCGCAGCAGGGTCCCCAGCGAAGACGCGGATTGGTCCCGACGTCGACCCCGCCGGCCTGCCGGCCGGTTCCGTCTACCGCAATCCTGCCAACGGCCGCGACGAGGTGATCCTTAACGGCACGAGCAATACCGCCGTGCTGATTGGCGACTCCCAGTCGGAGCCGTCCTACGGGTGGCCCAGACAGGGCCTGGCCGCGGCTGGCTACAAGGTCTTCTTCTGCGGACGGGGCGGCACGGGATTCGTGGCGTCGAACGGCACAACGGGCAATTTCATCGACGCGCTCCAGCGCGGTGACTGGAAACTCCCGTACGGCACCCCTCCGCTGGTGGTGATCGAAGGCGGCGGGAACGACGCCGGACGCGGCGCCTCCGACGCACAGATCGTGGCCAACGCCGACCGGCTGATCGCCAGCATCCAGCAGCGGTATCCCGCCGCCCGGCTGCTCATGGTCGGCACGCTCGCGCGCGGCGCCCAGTACGGCGGCGGCCGGCGCACCGAGGTGGACGCACTTTTGGGCCGGATCGCCAACCGGCACGGGCTGACGTTCGTCAGCGCCGGAGACTGGCTCACCCGATATGACCTCACCGGTTCCATGGCGGACGGCGTGCACCTGAACAAGCAAGGGCACGCTGCACTCGGCGTCATCTTCGGCCAGCGGCTGGAGTGGTTGGAACTTACTTATCGGGCCAACGGCACAGCCTCGCACCCGTCCCGCTAGCACCCAGGGAACCCCGGAGCCGGGGACCGACACGGAACCGAACACAGGGAACCCAATGCAAAAAGGAGCCGGTGTCCGCCCGTTTGGGGCGGTGCACCGGCTCCTTTGCTGCCATGTGGCGGTTGCTGCTAATCCCGGCGGCTCAGGCCACTTCCGGTGGCAGCATGAGGCCTGCTCCTGGGATGGCGTTGAGCAGAGCCTTGGTGTAGTCCTGCTGGGGGGCATCGAAGACGTCGTCCGTGGAACCGGTCTCCACGAGCCTGCCCTTCTGCATGACGCACACGTGGTCGGCGATCTGCCGGACCACCGCGAGGTCGTGGGTGATGAACAGATACGTCAGGCCGAGGCGGGACTGCAGGTCGGCGAGCAGGTTCAGCACCTGCGCCTGCACCAGCACGTCCAGGGCCGAGACTGCCTCGTCGCAGATGATCACCTCGGGGTCCAGGGCAAGGGCACGGGCGATCGCGACGCGCTGGCGCTGGCCGCCGGAGAGCTCGTTCGGGTACCGCTGCATGGTGGACTGCGGCAGTGCCACCTGGTCCAGCAGTTCCCGCACCTTCTTCTCGCGGCTGGCCTTGTCCCCGATCTTGTGGGTCCGCAGCGGTTCCTCAATCGTCCTGAAGATGTTGTACATCGGGTCCAGGGAACCGTACGGGTCCTGGAAGATCGGCTGCACCCGGCGGCGGAAGGCGAAGATCTCCTTGCTGTTCAGCGTCGAGGTGTCGACGCCGTCGAAGACGATCTTGCCGGATGTTGGCGCCAGGAGGTTCAGGACCATCTGCGCCACCGTGGACTTGCCGGACCCCGACTCCCCCACGATCGCCGTCGTGGTTCCCCGTTTGACGCTGAAGGAGACGTCGTCGACGGCGGTGAAGTCCGTGGACTTGCCCAGGCCCGAGCGCAGCTTGAAGACCTTCTTGAGGTTCTGGATCTGCAGGACGTCGTCGGACTTGGCTGGCTCAACGACGCCGGTCTCGCTCGGGGCGAGCATGTCCTCAGTCTCGACGCCCAGTTCCTTGGCGGCCTGGATCCGGCGGGACGCCAGCGACGGCGCCGAGGCCACCAGCCGCTGGGTGTACGGGTGCTGCGGGTTCTGCAGCAGTTCCAGCGACGGCCCGGATTCGACGACCTGGCCGCGGTACATGACCACCACCTGGTCGGCGCGCTCGGCGGCGAGGCCGAGGTCGTGGGTGATCAGCAGCACCGCGGTGCCCAGTTCCGTGGTCATCTTGTCCAGGTGATCAAGGATCTGGCGCTGCACGGTGACGTCGAGCGCCGAGGTGGGCTCGTCCGCGATGAGCAGCCGCGGCTGGCACGAGAGC
Organism: Arthrobacter sp. NPDC058192; assembly: GCF_042883665.1. Lineage (NCBI taxonomy): Bacteria > Bacillati > Actinomycetota > Actinomycetes > Micrococcales > Micrococcaceae > Arthrobacter > Arthrobacter sp. NPDC058192. The sequence goes on from NZ_JBHVVJ010000018.1 coordinate 6,215, forward strand.
CCGATCGCGATCAGCGCGCGCTGGCGCATGCCGCCGGAGAACTCGTGCGGGTACTGCTTGGCCCGGCTGGCGGCGTCCGGCAGTCCGGCCTGGGACAGGACCTTCGCGACGTCGTCGGGACCGCTCGGCAGTCCGTTGGCCTTCAGCGTCTCGCGGACCTGGTCGCCGATTTTCCACACCGGGTTCAGGTTGGACATCGGGTCCTGCGGGACCATGCCGATGCTGTTGCCGCGCAGTTCGATCATCCGCTTTTCGCCGGCGTTGGAGATGTCCTCGCCGTCGAACAGGATCTGCCCTGCCGAGACGCGGCCGTTGCCCGGGAGCAGGCCGATAGCGGCCAGCGCCGTGGTGGACTTGCCGGAGCCCGACTCGCCCACAATCGCGACGGTTTCGCCCGGCATGATGGTGAGGTGGGCGTTGCGGACGGCGTTGACCTCGCCGTTGCTGGTGGTGAACCCGATGGCCAGGTCCTTGATTTCAAGCAGCGGGCGCTCAGTGGCGTGCCCAGCTTCCTGGAAGTCAACAGAGGCGCTCATGGTGTCCCCTTTCATCGCTTGCGGGCTTTGGGATCGAGGGCATCACGCAGGGCATCGCCCAGCATGATGAAGCTCAGGACGGTGATGGACAGCGCGATTGCCGGGTAGATCAGCGGCATGGGGTTGGACCGGAGCGAGGCCTTCGCCGCATCGATGTCATTGCCCCAGGACATGACGCTGGCCGGCAGCCCGATGCCCAGGAAGGACAGCGTGGACTCGGCCACGATGAACGTGCCCAGGGAGATGGTGGCCACGACGATGATCGGAGCCAGCGAGTTCGGCAGGACGTGGCGCATGAGGGCCCCGAACTTAGAGACGCCCAGCGAGCGGGCAGCCGTGACGAAGTCGGCGTTCCGGACCTCAACGACGGCGCCGCGGGTGATGCGGGCAATCTGCGGCCAGCCGAAGATGATCAGGATGAGCACCAGCGTCCACACGGTCTTGTTCGACCGGAACATCGGCAGCTGCATCAGCACGATCGCGCCCAGAATCAGGGGAAGGGCGAAGAAAATGTCATTGATGCGGGCCAGGACGGAGTCGATCCAGCCGCCGTAATAACCGGCCACGGCACCCATGATGCCACCGATCAGCAGCACGCCGATGGTGGTCAGCAGGCCCACCGTCACCGAGGACCGCGTACCGAAGATGACGCGGGCGTAGACGTCGCAGCCCAGCTGGGTGAAGCCCAGTGGGTGGCCCGCTGCGGGGCCGGCGTCGGAGTTTGCCAGCTGGCAGGCCTCCGCGGTCGGGTCGATCGGCGAGAACAGTCCCGGGAAGAGGGAGACCGCGACGACCACGAGGATCAGGAAGGCGGAGATGAGGAAGAGCGGCTGCTTGCGCAGGTTCTTCCAGGCCTCGCCCCAAAGGCTCAGCGGCGCGGCTTCGTCCTTGACCCGGTCCGTTACCTGGAGCGGGGTCTCGGAGACATCGGCCACGAAGTGCTCCGTCCGGCGGGCCGGGCGGAGGGAAGAGGCGTGCCGTGCGGTGGTGGTGTTATCAGGAGTCATAACGGATCCTCGGGTCAAGCCAGCCGTAAAGCAGGTCAACGAGCAGGTTGGACAGGCAGTAGATCAGCACCAGGACGGTGACGATCGAGACCACCGTGGGCCCTTCCCCGGACAGGACGGCCCGGTAGAGCCGGTTGCCTACGCCCGGAACGTTGAAGATTCCTTCCGTGACGATTGCCCCACCCATCAAGGCACCGAGGTCGGCGCCGAGGAACGTGATGACGGGAATCAGGGAGTTGCGCAGGATGTGGACACGGACCACCTGGAACCGGGAGAGTCCCTTGGCGGTGGCGGTGCGCACGTAGTCGGCGTTCATGTTTTCGATGACACTGGTGCGGGTCAGGCGCAAGACATAGGCGAACGATCCCAATCCCAGCACAATCGCCGGCAGGATGAGGTCCTGGACGGTCGCCGCGGAGCTGACGGTCGGTTTAGCCCAGCCGAGCTGAACGCCGATGGTGAACTGCAGCAGGAAGCCCAAAACGAAGATCGGGATGCCGATCACCACCAGGGAGGCGACCAGGACCGTGGCGTCAAAGAGCTTGCCCTTCCGCAGGCCGGCGATGAGGCCGAAAATGATGCCGAAAAAAGCCTCGAAGATCAGGGCCATGATGGCGAGCCGCGCCGTGACGGGGAAGACCTCGCCAAGCACTGCGGCGATGGGGCGTCCGGAGAAGTCCTGGCCGAGGTCAAACGTGAAGATGCTCTTGAGGTAAAGCAGGTATTGCATCCAGAACGGCTGGTCCAGGTGGTACTGCATACGCAGCTTGGCTGCCACGGCCTCGTTCACCGGCTTGTCGCCGAAGAGGGCCGCGATGGGGTCACCGGGCAGGCTGAAGACCAGGAAATAGACCAGCAGTGTTGCGCCCAGGAAGACGGGAATCAATTGCAGGAAACGCTTGAGGATGTATGTCGACATCAGCAAGTCACACCCTCGTTGGCAGGCATCCTGTCCAGGGATGCGGCGGAGTTGTTCATCAAAGAACCTTTTCACTATGGATGCAGGCCGGCGCCGGTTCACTCACGGCGGCAGGGCTGCGAAAAGTTCGCCCGAAGAGCCGGGCATTTGTAGAAGTGGGGGAAGCACAACGACGGCGGAGGCCCCAGTAAGGGCGGCCCCCGCCGTCGTTTTGTTGTTACTTACCGGTTACGTTGTAGTACAGCGGGACGCCGTCCCAGCCGTAGTCGACGTTGCTGACCTTGTCGCTCCAGCCGCCCTGGGCAACCTGGTACCACAGGGGGATGGCCGGCAGGTCCTGGAGAAGGATCTCCTGGGCCTTGTTCATGGCCTTGTTGCCGTCGCTGACCGACGAGGCGTTCAGGCCGTCGGAGACGGCCTTGTCGAACGTCGGGTTGGCGTAGTTAGCGTCGTTGGAGCCGGCACCGGTCTTGTAGATCGGGCCGAGGAAGTTGTACAGCGACGGGTAGTCTGCCTGCCAGCCGGCACGGATGGAGCCGGTGAGCGTCTTGGCCGTGGCGTCGTTGCGGGCTTCCTTGAAGGTGGCGTACGGCTTGCCTTCAACCTTGATGCCGAGCGTGTTCTTGAGCTGGTTGACCACTGCCTCGACCCAGGCCTTGTGTCCGCCCTTGTCGGCGTTGTAAGCAATGGTGAAGGTCTCGTTGGAGTCCCACTTCTTGATCGCGTCGGCCTTGGCCCAAGCTGCCTTGGCCTTGTCGGCGTTGAACGTCAGGTTCTCCGCGCCGGGGATCGAGTCCGTGTAGCCGTCAAGCACGGGAGCCGTGAAGTCCTTGGCGGGCTGGCGTGCGCCGTTGAAGATCACCTTAGTGATCTCGTCGCGGTTGATGGCCATGGAGATCGCCTGGCGACGGAGCTTGCCCGCCTCGCCGCTCCATTCCGGCAGGTATTCCGGGATGGCGATGGTCTGGTTGCCGGCGTACGGCTTGTTGATGGTGCGGTCGCCGAGGTCGGACTTGAAGTTCTTCAGAGCGCTGGTCGGGATGGTCTGCAGGATGTCCAGGTTGTTGGACATCAGGTCCTGGTAGGCAGAGTCATCGTTCTGGTAGATCTTGAAGGTCACGCCGGCGTTCTTGGCCTTGCGCGGGCCGTTGTAGTCCGGGTTCGGAACGAGCTGGATCTGCACATTGTGCTGCCAGCCGCCGTCCGCAAGCTTGTACGGGCCGTTGCCGACCGGCTTCTCGCCGTAGCCCTTCGGGTCCTTCAGGGCGCCGGAGGGAACCGGAACAAACGCGGTGTAGCCCAGGCGAAGCGGCCAGTCAGATTCCGGCTGCTTCAGTTCAACGGTGAACGTCTGGTCGTCAACGACCTTCAGCCCGGACATGGTCTCGACCTTGGAGCCTTCTGCGCTGGCTTCGTCGTAGCCCTTGATGCTTTCGAAGAAACCGCCGCTGAGCTGGGCGTTCTTGGCTGCGGCGCCGAAGTTCCAGGAATCGACGAAGGTCTTGGCCGTGATGGCCTCGCCGTTCGTGAACTTCTGGTCCTTCTTGACCTTGATGGTGAAGTGCTGGCCGTCCTTGCCCTCGATCGACTCGGCGAGTTCGTTGACCGGCTTGCCGCTGGGGTCGTAGCTGACCAGACCCGCGAAGATCATGTCGATGACCTTGCCGCCACCAACCTCGTTGGTGTCGGCCGGCATGAGGGGACGCTGGGGCTCGGAGCCGTCGGCGAGGATCACCTTGCTGGTGTCTCCGCCGGTGCTGCCGCTACCGGTGGCGGAGCCGCTGGCCCCGCATCCGGTCAGGGCGAGGGCGGCGATAGCCACCACGCCCAGTGCTTTGGAAGTGCGCGCAAAACGCATTCCGCCTCCTATGAGTTGTGGGAGTTCATGAGGGAAAAACTTGTGCTTCCCCGTAAGCAGGCACAGGGCTATCCCCTGTGACGTGGCCTACATTCGAAGTAGCCTAGCCCCAAAGAGTCCAAATGTTGGAACTCTGTTGCCAAACCGTAACCCGACAACTTCATGACCGATAAAGTCAAGCGCACAGCATTTCAGGTCATGCGTTACTGACTGGTAGTATTCGCACCCCGCCCGCCTCCTGGTTACGGCGGATTAACCCAAAATGCCCAGAAAACCTGCCTGCTTCAGGCCTCAGCTGGCACCGGAGAGCAGCTGCGCGCGCAGTTCGCGGCGCTCGCGCTGCCGGTCCGGATCCGGCAGCGGAACCGCAGCCAGAAGCCGTTGCGTGTAGGGCTCCTGGGGGTTGCGGAGGATCTGGTCCCGGGTCCCCTGTTCCACGATCCGGCCGCGCTGCATGACGCAGATCCGGTCCGCGAGCACGTCCACCACGGCGAGGTCGTGGGTGACGAACAGGCAGGCGAACCCCAGCTCCTTCTGCAGGTTCTGGAAGAGATCAAGCACCTTGGCCTGGACTGAGACGTCGAGGGCGGAGGTGGGCTCGTCGGCGACCATCAGCTTAGGCTTGAGCGAGAGGGCCCGCGCGATGCCCACACGCTGCTTCTGGCCGCCGGAGAGCTCGTGGGGGTAGCGGTTGCGGTAGTCCCGCGGGAGCTCGACCTGGTCCAGCAGCGTCTCGATGCGCTGCTGCAGTTCCGCGCCCTTCGCGACCCGGGCAAGGTACATCGGCTCCCCGATACTTTCGCCGATGGGCAGCCTCGGATTTAGCGACGAGGACGGATCCTGGAAGACCACGCCGACATGCTTGCGCATTTCGTGGAGCTGGCGGCCGTTCCGCTTGGCGGCGGAGATGTCCTGCCCGACGACCCGCATGGTGCCTGCCGCCACCGGCAGCAGGCCGACGGCGGCCCGGCCTATGGTGGTCTTGCCCGACCCCGACTCGCCGACCAGGCCGACCACCTGTCCCGGATAGATGACCAGGTTGGCCCCTTCCACGGCACGGAAGGCCGGCACCCGGCCCTGCTTGGGGTACTCGATGGCGACATCGCTGAGCTCCAGCACCGGTTCGCCTTTCGGCTTCGCCGCCTCGGCTGCAGCCAGGGCAGCGGCGTTCTCGCGCTCCCGCCGGAGCAACTCGTCTTCCGGGATGGAGTGGATCTCGGCATGTGTGGCGGCGGCGAGAGCGGCCGTGACGTCCACGTCCGCCGCCGCATCAGCGCCGCCCTGGCCCAGGTGCGGGACGGCGGCGAGTAGCGCCTGCGTGTATTCGTGCTGCGGATTGTGGAAGATCTGCGCGGCTGTCCCAGTTTCCACGATGAGGCCTTTGCGCATGACGGCGATCCGGTCGGCGAGGTCGGCCACCACACCCATGTCGTGCGTGATGAGCACGATGGCGCTATCAAGTTTGTTCCGCAGGTTTCGCATGAGGTCAAGGATTTCAGCCTGGACTGTCACATCGAGGGCCGTGGTGGGCTCATCGGCAATCAGCAACTTCGGGTCGCAGGAGAGCGACTGCGCGATCATTGCACGCTGGCGCTGCCCGCCGGAGAGCTGGTGCGGGTAAGACCGGAAGGCTTTTTCCGGATCGGGCAGTTCGACCAGTTCCAGCATCTGCAAGGCGCGGATCCGGGCCTCATCCGGCGATACCTCGTTGTGCAGGCGCACAGTTTCCACGATCTGCGACCCCACGGTGTAGACCGGGTTCAGGGCCGTCATCGGCTCCTGGAAGATCACGGCGACGTCCTTGCCGCGCACTGCACGGATGTTGGCCTCGTTGGTGCCCAGCAGCTCTCGGCCGGCGAGCTTGACGCTTCCTGTCACACGGCTGTTACTGGGCAGCAGGCCCAGGAGCGCCATTGAACTGGCACTCTTCCCGGACCCGGACTCCCCCACGATGGCGAGCACTTCACCGGCCCGCACCTCGTAGTTCAGGCCTATCGCGGCGGGGATCCATTTCTTGTCCACGCCGAAATCCACGCTGAGGTCCCGGACCTCCAGGACGGTTTCGCCTTTGCCAGGCACAGGTGACGCTGGCGGATCGAGGGTAATGAAGTCAGTCATGATGGGCTATCCTTCCGCCCGGGCCGCCGGCGCACCGGGGATTAGTGCTGCGGCTCGGAATACTGAATTATTGGGGGCATGAGCTCTGCGCCGCACGCCGGAAATGCCGAAGTCTTCAAAGCACGGACCAACAAGTGGTTTGCGTGGCTGGCCTGGGCGGTGGCCGCCTTCGGCGCGGTGGCCACTGTGGTCATGGCGGGTCCGGGGGCGCTGGGTGGCATCGCCCCGCTGGCACTGATTGCCTTTCTGGGCTGGCAATTGTTCTGGATGCCGTCCGTGGTGGTCCACGACGCCGGCGTCACCCTGGAAAATCCGTTCCGCTCCATCGTGGTTCCGTGGGCCGCGCTGGTGCACGTAGATACCCGCTTTGCATTGACGCTGGTGACCGCAGAGAAGAGCTACACGTCCTGGGCCGCGCCTGCTCCCGGCATCTGGGGCGGCCGCCACGCCCGCCCGGAAGACCTCCACGGCCTGCCGGCAACCACTTACGGCCCCGGCAAGTCGGTGCGTCCCGGCGATCTGAGGAGCACGGACTCCGGCCAGGCTGCCATGCTGGTGCGGTCCCGATGGCACGAGCTGGTGGAGGGCGGGCAGCTCGCTGCCGGGGACGCCGTGCCTACCGCCGCAACCGTCACCGTCCGCTGGGTGGCGATTGGCGCCGTCGTACTGCTCCTGGCCGCGAGCTACTTGGCCGTGACCGCCGGCTAGCACGGACCTGCAGGGGGCAGGCATCTAGTTCCCCCGTGTTCCGTCGGCCGGCCCGTCAGCCGGAGTCCCCGGCCGGAAGCCCTCGTGCTCGGGCCCGTCGAGGCCGGTGACAGCGCTGGCCTGTACCGCGGGACCGCCGTGTTCCTTCGCCTTCTTGGCGTTGAACTTCTTTTGCCGCGGATCAAAGGCGTCGCGCAGGCCGTCGCCGATGAAGTTGATGCTCAGGCAGATCAGCACAATGAACATGCCCGGGAACCAGAAGAGCCACGGCCTGGTGGAGAAGGCCTGCTGGTTCTGGGAGATGAGCAACCCCAGGGAGGTGTCCGGGGCTTTGACGCCGACGCCGAGGTAGCTCAGCGCCGTTTCGGTCAGGATCGCCGCGGACATGGTCAGCGTGACGTTGACAATCAGGACGCCGACGGCGTTGGGCAGGATGTGCTTGAAAATGATCCGCGCATTGCTCGCCCCGGAAATCCGGGCCGCATCGACGAACTCGCGCTCACGCAGGGACAGGAATTCACCGCGCATCAGGCGGGCCAGGGCGACCCAACTGATCAGGCCCAGGAAGATTCCGAGGGCCAGGACGCCGTTGGTGCTGGCGAACGAGGCGAACCAGCTCCCCTGGTCCCGGCGGCTGGCGAGGGCGGCCATGACGGCGGCCAGCAGCAGCGCCGGAATGATGATAATGACGTCGGTCAGCCGCATCAGGATGGCCTCGGCCCAGCCGCGGAAGTAGCCGGCGATGGCGCCGACCACGACGCCGATCAGCCCGGCAATGAGGCCGATCACGACCATGATGGTGATCGACTGCTGGGCGCCGCGCATGGTCATGGCGAAGACGTCGCGGCCGATCCGGTCCTGGCCGAAAGGATGTTCGCCCCACACCAGCGGCCACAGCGAAGACGTTGGCGCGCCGTCGTTGACCAGCGGGGAGACTTGCTCGTGGTTGTATTTCCACCAGCCCGGAATGCCGAGGAACCCCACCGAGGTGAAGGCCACGATGAAGATGAGGGCGAAGACCACCAGGCCGATGATGGCACCGGAGTGTCCGAGGAACCGCTTCCGCACGATCTGGCCCTGGCTAAGGCCCTTGGCCTCCAGGACCGGCTCAATGCCGGCCGCGGCTGACATCCGCGAGGCTGCATCTTCGGCCATGATTGCTTCCTGCTGACTTGGCTGGCTCATGATTTTACCCTTACGCGCGGATCCAGTGCGGAGTAGGCCAGGTCCGCGATGAGGTTGAAGACCATGGCCGTAATGGCGACGCAGATGAAGACGCCCATGACCGGGTTGGGATCGACGTGCGCAATCCCGTCCAGGAACAGGAAGCCCATACCGCGGACCGAGAAGACGGTTTCGGTAATGACGGCACCGCCGATCAGTGCTCCGATGTCGAAGGCGACGATCGTGGCGATCGGGATCAGGGCGTTGCGGAAGGCGTGGCGCATGACGACGGTCCGCTCGCTCAGGCCCTTGGCCCGGGCCGTGCGGATGTAGTCCATATTCATGATTTCCAGCATCGAGGAGCGGGTGAACCGAGTGTAGCTGGCCAGTGAGATGAGGATCAGGGCCAGGGTGGGCAGGATCAGGTGCGTGAAGGAGTCCAGGCCGAGGACCCAAAAGTCGCCCTGAATGTTCGGCGTGCTGGCCCCGATGGTGGCGATCGGCCGGCCGCGAACCCGGCTGTTGTTGAAGTAGCTGGGCCAGGCTTGCATGTACCGGTCCAGCAGAATCAGGAAGCCGACCAGGAACGAGGTGATCGCCGCGGCACGCATGGACTGCCCGCGGTCGTAGCCGCCCATCAGGTAGCCGATACCGAGGCCGATCAGGATGAAGGCGACCGCCAGCAGCACGATCATGACGAATGTGGCCTCGTTGAGCAGCGGCTGCAGGAGGAAATACAGCACGACGCCGACGCCGACGGCGATCAGGGCCGACTGCAGGGCCTTGCGGTTTTTCAGCCCGGCGGAAAGCAGGGTGACGGCGAAGGCGATGCCCACACCGGCGATTGCGATGACCACAGGGCCAAGGCCCGGGGTCTTGAACCATTCGGTGGCGGAAAAGTAGATGAGCACCGCTGTGACGAAGGCGAATGCGACGGCTCCGCCCAGCAGCCGACGCTTCATGGGCCCGCCCGCCGCTACGGCTGTCACCGCCCCGACCACGACGCCGATGCCGAGCGCAACTGTCAGCGGCACCTCGGGGTTTCGCAGGAAGTTGTTGAATCCGATGGCGCCGAATTCCTTAAGAAGGACGGCCACCCAGAAGATCGGCAGGGAAAAGAACAGGAAGGCCATGAACGTGACCCCGTAATCCAAGGTGCTGTACTGCCGCAGGGCCGTGACAATGCCCAGAGTGATGCCGATCAGGATGGCGAGCACAGTTGCCGCGGTGACCAGCGTCAGGGTCTGGATGAGCGCGTTGCCGAGGGCTTCAGTTACGGGCTGGCCGGCGATGTTTTTCCCGAGGTCACAGGAGTTCCCGAACGGAACGAGGCACTGCACCGCGCCGCCGAACCATTTGAAATACCGCAGGGGGGCCGGAGTGTCCAGCTGCAGGAGCTCGGTCCTCGCGTCCATGAGCGCCTGCTTCTGAGGCGTGGGGTTGGCGCGGAATTCCTCCAGTGGATCGCCGGACGCCGATGTCAGGAGATACACAAAGTACGATGCGCCGAGAAGGATGAAGGCGGCAGTCACAAGCCGCCGGAAGATGTAGGTCACCATTGAAATAGAACCTCGGAATTCGGGCCCAGGGATCGCCCGGACCGGTCGCGGAGTCTGGCCGGTTCCCGCCGGCGTGGCGGCAAGACCACGGCATCGTCAGGATATCGCCAGAAAGGCGTCGGGACCGTAAGAAACTTTGGTCCCGACGCCTTTCCAGCAGTGTTACTAGCGGTCGCGGGCTACTTCTGCGCCCATTCCCAGAAGTTCCACCAAACGCCGGTCTGGTTCGGCATGTACTTCACACCGGTGACGCGGTCGCTGTACGCGTCAACGCCGACCGACTGGAACAGCGGAAGGCCGTAGGCCGAATCCCAGATCATCTTGTCGATCTGGCGGATGAGATCATCCTGCTTGCTCTTGTCGGTGGTGACAATCAGTTCGTCCATGAGCTTGTCGGCTGCCGGGTCACTGAACTTGTTGAAGTTGGAGTCGTTGCCGGACTTGAAGATCTGCGGGACGCCGGACACGCCGACACCGGAGTTGGTCCAGCCGAAGATGGTCGCGTCGTAGGTGCCGTCTCCGAGAGCCTTGCCCCAGTCAGACTTGCCGAGGCCGCCGTCGATGATCTTGAAGCCGGCCTTGGTGGCGGACTCGCTGATCAGGGAGAAGGCGTCGACACGGTTGGGGTTGTCCTTGTTGTACATGATGCGGACTGAGGGGGTGGCACCGTTGAGGAGCTTCTTGGCACCCTCGATATCCACGCCCTGGTAGGCGGAGGAGCCGTTGTTCTTCGCGGAGTCACTGTAGGGAGCCTGATCCGGAACGAAGAGCTGGGAATCGAGCGGGGCAGCCTTCGGGTCAAGCTTCTTGACGATCTTGTCGACGATGTCCGTACGCGGCACGGCCTTCATGAACGCCTCGCGCACATTCTTGTCGGCAAACGGGCCCGAGTAGTTCAGGTCGATGTGGTCGTACGCGAGCTGGTTGCCGACGTCGACCGTCACGCCCTGGCTTTCGAGGGCCTTGAGCTGCTCCACGGTGTCGGAGGACGCCTGCGGGGCGATGATGTCGGCTTCGCCGTTCTTGAGCGCCTGGACCTGGGCGGGCGCCTCGCCGATGTAGCGGACGGTGATTTCGTCGAGGTTGGCTGTCGGACCCCAGTTGTAGTCCTGGTTCTTGACCATGGTCAGGGACTGGTCCTGGTTGATGCTCTTGACGACGAAGGGGCCGTTAGAGAGGTAGAGGCTCGGATCGGCCGGCAGTGTCTTGGTGTCAAAGCCGGTGTTCCACATGTCAGCCATGGTCTTCAGCTGCTTGTTCACCGGTTTGGGGGCCTTGGCGTCGCCCCGGGGCATACCCTTGAGGAGGTCGACGAACGCCTTGGTGTCCGCCAGGCCTGCCTTCTTGGCGAGGACGTGGGCCGGGATGTCGATGCCGGGGCCGCCGAGGGCGATTTCCCAGTCGGCGAAGGGCTTGGAGTACTTCAGCGTCATGCTTCGGCCGTCGTCACCGAGTTCCGGGAAGTCGGTGAGGCCAATACCGGTGGGGTCACCGGCGTAGGAGAAGTAGGACGTGCCCGTCTTGGCTTCCGCGTTCGCGTCGTTGTAGTAGCCGGAGAAGGCTGCCCACTGCAGCAGAAGATCGGCCGCGGTGACGGGCGTGCCGTCTGACCACTTCACGCCGTCGTTGATGGTGTACTTGACTGTCAGCGGATTGTCGGAGACCTTTTCCATCTTGCCGAACTTCTCGTTGCGGACAACGTTGAGCTTATTGTCGATGTAGTAGAAGCCCGAGTGGGTGGCATAGCTGATCTTTGAATTGATGTCAGTGTTGCCGTCGGCCGTGTTCGGGTTGAACGTGTTGAACGCGTTGACCTCTACTACGGTTGCCGATCCGCCTTGCTTGCCTGCTGCGGCCGCAGTGGACGGGGTTGTCCCCCCGCTGTTGCCCGCGCAGGCGCTGAGGGCGATGGCAGCCGCTGCCGCCACGCCCACTGCTTTGGAAATACGACCCAAGCGCATTCCGCCTCCTTGTTTCTGTGGTGTGGGTGAGACCCGGCGCCGACAGCGCCGGCCAGACGTCCACACTCCCCCAGCGGCAGTGTGGGACGTCTCACATGGCATGAGCGTAAACCTCAACTGCCTTTGCGGGCCACCAAAGTTGACTCACAGTAAAGTTCGTTATCGAGCTGCAACATTGGCCGGGTTTCGCGGGAACACGCGGGCACGGAAATTTGTGGCTCGGGTACCCGGGGAGAAAAGGGCCGCAGCACAGGAAAAGCCCGATCCGGAAATCGGGGCCTCCTAAGTTAATCCCGTGTTACTCGGCCGGATTTCGCCCGGCCGGGGCGGCGGATGCGGCGCTAATTGTCACCTCTGCCGCCGTAAGCCGATTCGTCAGCTGGCGTGTGCAATGAACACCATGAAAGATGCGCCAGGGGTGAATGACGTGCGCGCCCAGTCTCCGTACACGGCATCCACCTCGAAGCCGGCTGCGGCGAGCTGCTGTCCAAGGGTGTCAGCGTGGCGGAACGCGAAGCGGGCCGTCTCGGTCACGCTTTCACCGGTTTGCAGAAACTGGTTGTGGAACCTGGCGGTAACGACGCCTTCGTCGGGCTCGGCCACGTCTGCCCACTCGACGAGCGGCCCATGTGGGGGTGTCGCGGCGAGAACGCTCCTGCGACCCCCAGCTCTCCCACGCACGGGCTGCGGGGTTCCTGGCGTCGAAGGCCAACACTCCGCCTGTTCGCAGATGAGCGTGGAGATCCAGCAACGTGCGTTGCCACTCCGGATCAAGGATGTGCTGGACGACATTGCCCGTCAGCACGGCGACATCGAAATACCTGGGAGGGATGGCGCGGCTGTCGCCCAGCATCCAGTCCACGGCGTCCGATCCCTGCCGCCGTCGCGCGAACGCAAGCATCGCCTCCGACGGGTCTACGCCAACAACACTCCGTCCCTCCCCGGCGAAAGTAACTGTCAGGATGCCAGTCCCGCACCCAACATCGAAGAAGTCGTGGTCCGGCCCATCCGGATTGTCGTGGTCGTACAGGTCAACGAGCCTGGCATCGTAATCGCTCACAGCTAGACCCTACCCACGAGCGAAATTCGCCCGGAGCTTGCGTCCTCCAGCAGGGAGGTCGCGCCAAGCAGCTAGCGTAGCCAGCATGGCTATGCACGACGATGAGTTGCACATTGACGAGCAAGTCGCGCGTCGGCTGATCATCGATCAGTTTCCGGAATGGCGCCTCGAGTGCGTCCGCCGCGTCACGACAGACGGCACAGTGAACGCCATCTTTCGCATCGGTGACGACCTTACGGCTCGATTCCCACTGCGCTCCGCCGATCCAGCCGATATGAGGGCGGAGCTCGCCCGCGAAGCCGCGGCAATGTGTGAGTTGGCGGCACATTCTCCGGTCGCGGCACCGGCGCCTGTGGCCATGGGCGATCCGGGTTACGGCTATCCCTTGCCGTGGACTGTTCAGACCTGGATACACGGCGCTGTCGCGACACCCCACCACCTAGCGCACTCCGAAATGTTTGCCCATGACCTCGTGAACCTCGTACGTTCGCTTCGCGCTGCCGACACGAAGGGACGCCACTTCGCCGGCTCGGGGCGTGGCGGAGACCTTCATGATTCCGAGGCGTGGATGGAGGTCTGTTTCCGAGAAAGTGATGGACTGCTTCCGATCGATCGGCTCCGCGCACTCTGGGCGGAATTCCGGAGCTTGCCGAATGCCGACCCCGACGTGATGACGCACGGTGATTTGATTCCCGGCAATCTCCTCGTCGAGGATGACCGATTGGTCGGCGTGCTGGATGGCGGAGGTTTCGCTCCGGCTGACCCATCACTCGATCTTGTCGCCGCATGGCACATGCTCGATGACGAAAGGAGGTCAGTCCTCCGCGGTGAGCTGGCTTGCGGTGACTTGGAGTGGTGGCGTGGAGCCGCGTGGGCATTCCAGCAGGCAATGGGCCTGGTGTGGTATTACCGCGAGACGAACCCAGGGATGAGCACGCTCGGGCAGACCACCCTGGCGCGCATCCTCAATGACCCAGTATTTGCAGGGCTTACCGGCAGAAACGGACTCGACCGTTGCACGTAGGCCAGCATCTAGACCAAAGCTGCGGCGATCACAGAGAGAATCGCCAGCAGTCCGACGACGGCCACGGGCACGTTCCATGTGGAGACAACAACCTCACATGTGGAGGTGAACCCGGCCGCGCGGGCGTCCTGCCACGCGGCGACGATGGCCTCACGTCCGGTCCTCGTCTCCGGCCGGCTGATGCGTTCGTTGCTCGGAAGCACGGTGAAAGGACCGCTCTTAAGGCTTACTTCATTCTGAAATCCGGAGCCGAATGCGGACGGCGGGGTCGGAGCGCCCCAGCTCACGTACTTTTTGCCGGCCGCCCAGATGGCTGTGGTGAACCGAACCTCGATGTCCTTCACGGCCCCAAACGGTATCTGGTGGTCGCGCAAACCATTGATCACCTCAAACCCAGAGCCGTCGATGCGCAGGCACGGCCGCCACTGAGACGCGTAGACAAACCAGGACAGCAGAACCAGCCAGGGCGCAGCGCGTATCGCGGCATTAAGATCTCCAGCAACTAACAACCACGCCAGCGTGCCGGCGGCGCATATCCACACGCCTGCGGCCACCGGTCGGGCCGATGCCGACCGGTGCGTTATGGCGGGCCGCACCGACGCATAACGACCGGATCCCCCAACTGGCTGTCCCCTCACCGGGTCCCCGTTCGACGTCTGCAATGGTCCCCCTCCATTCGCGGGCACCCGCCCGGATGAAAGAAACCTAACCTAAGAATCATCCTCTGCCCCTGATTGTTCGGTCGTCCGTCGGAGTTGGCCAAGACCTTGAGGCACGAAGTGGGCTTTGATCCAAGACCGCTGCTTCCGGAGACGTGCCTGAAAGTGTCCCGTTCAGGGATCCCTAACCGGGACAGTCAGCGGGGTCGGCCAGTGCCGGGCGGTATCTATCTCATGGACGGACAGACCAACGGGAGGTCTGCGTCCATGCCGAACTGTGGACAAACTTTTACTGGGTGTGTACCTATTGAAGGGCCGAGCACCAGGCTGGCGTGCTTACCGGATCTGTCGGCGAGTTCCGGCCCGTTCCCGCGGCACGGCGCGCATCCACCATCCACGCGAATTTGGAGGCACGTTTGAAGCTCTTGCTTACCTCAGGCGGCGTGACGAACCCGAGCATCCACTCGGCGCTCGTGCAGCTTCTCGACAAGCCGGTCGCCGAGTGCCGCGCCCTGGTCGTCCCGACAGCGCAATGGGGTCACCCGATGTGCGGACCGGCATCGGTGCGGGGCCTCCTGACCGCCGAGCACGACTTCCGTCATTTGTCCGGCCTGGGCTGGGCGTCGCTCGGCGTTCTCGAGCTCACCGCGCTGCCTACCATCGGCGCGGATCGGTGGGTCCCTTGGCTTCGGGAGGCCGACGTGCTCTTGGTCGACGGCGGCGACGCGACGTATCTGTCCCATTGGATGCGGGAGTCCGGGCTGGCCGAACTGCTGCCGTCACTTCCCGACACGGTGTGGGTGGGAGTGAGTGCCGGAAGCATGGTGATGACGCCCCGGATCGGGGAATACTTCGTCGAGTGGCCGTCCGCTCCGGATGATCGGACCCTGGGGGTTGTGGATTTTTCGATCTTTCCGCACCTGGACGCTTTCCCGAGCAACACCCTGGCCCACGCAGAGCGGTGGGCCGCCGACATAGGCGTCCCTGCCTACGCCATCGACGAACAGACAGCTATCAAGGTCGCCGGCGGCTCCGTCGAGGTGGTTTCCGAAGGACAATGGAAGAAATTCGGGTGATAGGTGCCCAGCATTTGTGACGTCGCATAGCTTTTGTGCACGGCAGGGACGGGACGAACAGGGATTGCCTGCAGCGAAAACGGGCAGGTTGGGACTGCCCCCGACCTTGTTGACTCCTTCACCTAAGGCCGCAGCGTCCGGTGACGGATCCCCTACGGACGTTCGGGTGCATCGGGCGGTCAGGACGGGCGAGCTGCAGAATTCGAGACAACGACGTCCTTGCGGATTGCCCAACGGCCAATGGCCGCCGCTGCGCCAACAGTAGCCCATGGGATCAGTAGCCAGGGCTGCCAGCCGAAGCCCAAGACGCTTCCCAGCAGCCAGAACACGAGGGTGGGAACCACGAAAAAAGCTCCGATGTGGATCCATTGATTCCGGACCGGGCGCAGAAGATAGGCCAACACCCAAGCCAGTGGCGCCGCGAACACCAGGGAAACCCCCAAACCATAGAAAATCACCATGCCCAACAGGCCCCACACGTGGCCGGCGTCGGTCCCGTCGCGCGCGGCGGGCACGCCGTAGCCTGCCGCCACCAGGAGCAGTAGCACGCCCACCCAAAGCGACGTGGCGATCAGCCAGCCTTTGATGAACGCATACGCATCCAGGAACACCCTGTGCGACTGAGCCGCATGCGGCTGTGCCGCGTTCCCCGATGCCATGGGCTTAGCCTACCGATGCGCAAAAGCTTTCCGCCCGTGCCGTGGGCGGCTGGCCGATAGGGGGTCCTTTACCGGGCACCGAACCACTCCGCTTTGCATGGTCATTCCCTCTGGTCAGCCCGTTCCGTGAGGATTCTCGTCGAAATTGCAGGGGTATACTCGGCCTCATGTTGCCTACGCGCCGATTTACTTGCCCCCGACCGGTTTCCGGTCGCGAGGGCTTGATGGCGCGCGCCTAGGTCCTGGCGCCGGATCTGAGTCGGGGGAGAACTTCACCCCTCCTCACATCCAATCCAAGGACCACCATGCCGAACTACCTTACTCCCACCGAACTCCATGACGCTCTGACCATCCGGGATCTCTCAGATCCCAGCAGCGGGCCCCATGCAATGCAGACGCTCCTGCAAGCCGTCACCGACACGCTCAGCAGCCGGTGGAATATTGCCGACCGGCTCATCCGCCACAGCCCCTTAGTCAGCGTGGTCGACAACTACGACCACCTCGGCTTCAGTGCATCGGATGTGACACGGGACCAAGGATACTCCCGCTACATCAGCCCAACGGTCATGCTGCGTAGCCACGCCTCGGCCTCCATCCCGTCGCTACTTCGAGCCTTGGACCCTGCCGGATCCATTGACGAGCTCTGGACTATCCCGGGTGTTGTTTACCGGCGCGATTCCATCGACCGTACCCATGTCGGAACGCCGCACCAAGTGGACCTGTGGCGAGTCAGCTCGCGGGTTCACCTCACCGCCGGTGACCTTCAGGACATGATCGCGGCCCTCGTGCAAGCTGTGCTTCCCGGTGCCCAGTGGCACGCAGTCCCGGCCGTCCACCCCTACACAGAGCAGGGCTTACAGGTCGATGTTCTGATGGACGGGGAATGGCTCGAACTCGCCGAGTGCGGTCTCATGGCCCCGCACCTGTTCCGACAAGCCGGTCTGGACCCCGCCAAATGCACTGGGCTGGCCCTTGGAATGGGCTTGGACCGTGCCCTGATGCTGCGCAAAGGCATCCCGGACATCAGGTTGCTCCGGTCCACGGACAAGCGTATCGAACAAGAGCTATACATTGAAGCTAAATTCGTCCTCCTTCCGTTGCCGAATAACGTCTTAGTGTTTGCCCCGGCGCACCGAACACCGTCATGATCACATCCAACGTGGGCCCGTTGCTGCTGAACCGCTGTCAACCGATCAAGTAGGCGAATCCGCGCCCGTCCGAGGCCACCGCGTGGACGAAGCCTCTGGCTCTATAAAGGAACGCGGTGGCGTAGGCCAACTCGGATTCCGGCAACTGACCAGCCGAGTAGGACCCGCTCAGGGCGGCTTCGATGTCGTGGTCGCTGATAGTCTCAAGGTCCCGGGCTATCAGTGCGACCTCGTGAGGTAGAGTGCGCGCACCCATGGGCACCAGGTAAAACCATCGTCGGCGTATGTCACCTGCCCTTCGAACATCCGGTAGGCCGCTCTGGCTGCAGTGCCTGAAGATCGCGGGGCGGTGAGGCGCTGCAGGTACGGCCATGCCTTGTCGAGGTAGAGGAGGTCGCGCTCCGGCAGGGATTGCCGGAAGTCTGTGACGCCCTGCGTGAAGCCAGGTTCGAGGCCGCACGCGTCCGCGAACGGGTCGGAGCCGATCACGGTGAGTGGGTCAGCAAGTGCCTTCCCGGTCTGATCGCTGTCGAATGCGTACGCGTAGTATCTGATTCCCATACGAGGATTCTGAGCGGGCAAGGCGCTGCGCCGGCCATAATTCTGCCCTGTGTGGATAACTCGAGGCCACGGACCGACGGTCCTCAAATATTAAAGAGGATCGTCTCACCGGATGCATCGCCGGATCGCACCGTCCGGCTTACATGGTTCATTAGCAGCCGCCGTTTGCGGCCCCCCCCTTCCTGCGCACATGCTCCTTCGCACCTCTCCCCGACGGACGTGCCCCCGGGCGCCCCTCCCAAACGGACATGCCCATGACCTGCTTGATCCCACTGGACATGCTCATTCTTACGGCCCTTCATCTGCGGAATGTCCACTCGTGAGCCGTCCAGGAGGACATGCACGCTCTTCCCCACTTTCCCGGAGGGACCTGCCCATTTGTCGGCAAGTCCAGGAGGACATCCAGATGTTCTGTCTCGTCCCGCCCACGAAAAGAGGACATGTTCACCGTGGTGATCCCTTACCGGAAGCGGTTGCAGGGCAACTGTTGCCCGCATTGGACAGGCAGGTGACCAGTGCCGCGATTGGCCCCGGCGAGGCCCAGGTTGACAGCGCCGGCCCCCGAGCCAAGACCACCGGCGGACAAGCCCAATTGCCCCCGGCTGTGGACAGGTCACACCCGGAGCTTGCTGGACTGGAACATCGCCAGGATTCCCGTTAATTGTTCTTGCCAACGCCCGCGACCGGCGTCCAAGCCCTCAACGCCGTCGTCCACGGCTGGCAGGGCACGGGGGCGTGGCTGAGCGCCGTCATCGTCGCCCTGCCGCTCGCCGTCGTGTTCGCGGTAGCGGCCCTGCGCAGGATGGGCATGAAGCCCGTGCGTTCATAGTGCTTTCCGATTCTGCCGCCATCCGGCTGAGACCATTCTGCGAACCGCGGCGGGGTTCGGAGGGTGCCCCGCCTGGTGTTCGGGGTCCGAAGGTAGCGGAGCGCGGGTGACCCGCCTGCCGGCATGACAATTGCCCCGCGTGGACGGGCGCGACGGCTCAGTGGCTGCTGGTAAATCGGTCTGCTGTACGGGCCGGTTCAGAGGAAACTGCCGGGTCATAGGAGCGCCCGGCTGCCGGTTCCACGTTGGTCCGGGCGAGAAGAGCCGCGACGACTTCGGCGACGAGGTCTTCCTTGTCGCGCTTCTTCGCGTCCTCCACCTGGGCAACTTCAACCCGGGCCGCCTGCCATGCCGACCAGTGGCCCGAAACGAGGGCCCACAGGGACAGCGCCGAGACGTACACGACGGAGTCCAGCCAGCCCATTATCAGCGAGAGGGGAATCATCAGGATCCAGAAGACTGCGAGCCAGCCGTTGACCTTCCGCATGAAAACCGGGTCGCCCTGCACCATCGCCCACAGGCTTTTTATCGGTCCCACGTTTGTTCTCCTCAGAAAGCGGCGGGACAATCCCGCCGTCGGGACCTTAGCCCGGCTCTCTGGGAGGAACCTGAAGCCGGAATCCGCAACATCGGGAACGCACCCCGCCTCCGTGTCCCCGGCAGGGACACAAAGCGGTTGGTGCCGGGTGCAGGGAAAGGGCCCGCCGCGGAGTGGAGTGCCCACGAGCTTTGCGATGTTTAGTTCCTGCCCGTGTAGTCTCTGATGCAGCAGAACCCTTCTGATCACTCGCCCCAGAGACCTGTTTTCCGCGTGTTTGTGGACGATCGCTTCGACACCTAGGCAGGCCCTCCATGGACCCGTTCACCGACACGAGTACCCTCCCTTTGTCCATCGCCCAGGTTGAGCCGGACGCCGTCGGGGCGCCGGACGGGACGGCGGGACACGACGCCGCGGCAGGGGCCGGCTCCTCCGTGCTGCATGAGCAGCTGCTGGTTGCCGTCGTGACCCGGGCCGGGGAAGTCGAGGCCGCGGAGTGGGCCCTGGACCAGGCAAAGACCGCCCGCGACACGCAGGTCAAGGCCGCCCTGGAAGCAGGTATCCCGGCTGACACGGTCGAGCGGGCAGCAGCAGGACACACAGGGGCCTGACCCACAGGGCGCCGGCAGCCCTTCACGCCCGCGTGCACACGCAGGTTCCCCGGAGCTGGGGACCACCAGCCCAAACTCCCCTGCTCGCCAGCTGGTGAGAGGCACGGTTCCGCGCCCGGAGGCGCGGCTTTCACAGGGAGGCTTCCTTATTTTCCGTCTGCCCGGCGGCCGGTCGCGAAGGTGGCGTGCGCAGGGATGTGTAGCGTGGCGGGTGTTCCGTGACAGAAAGGCAGTGTGATGGCCCAGGGTGACGTTGAGACTTACTACGAAGATGGCCAGTGGAAGAACCGCCGCGAAGGCACCGGCCGGGCGTTTGGCGCCTCCTACGCCACCAAGGACGAGGCGGTGGCCGACGGCCGGAACGCCGCCACCCGCGACGGTGTCGAGCACGTCATAAAGAACCAAGACGGCCAGATCGGGCAGAAGAACAGCCACGGCAACGATCCCCGGAACGTCCCGGGTTAACCCCAGGCGGGGCCGGCACACTGTGCCGGCCCCGCCGGAGGGTGTCCCTCTGCAATAGAAATCTTTGGAATGACTGTCGGCGGCGCTGACGACGTGGCCGTGGACGTGCGGCGGCTCCGCTTCCGTGCCGGCTGGATCCTGCGCTCTGGTCGGGGGAAACCTCCATAGCGCGCCGCAACCGCCCAGCTGTCAGGTGTGGCGGTGTGCCGGGGCGAAGAGCGCCGCGCGGCTGCTTTCTTCGGCGCGGATGAGGTGCACGAGCGCATTAATGAGGGCCAGGTGCGTGAACGCCTGCGGGAAATTGCCGAGGTGACGGCCGCTCACCGGATCCAGCTCCTCAGCGTAGAGGCCCAAGGGACTGGCAAGGGAGAGCAGACGTTCGCACAGCGCCTTGGCGCGTACCAGTTCCCCGATCTCGACAAGGGCAGAGACGAGCCAGAACGAGCAGGTCGTGAAAGTCCCCTCGTCACCGCTGAGTCCGTCGTCGGTCTGCTCGGGGCGGTAGCGCAGGACAAGGCCGTCCCGGGTGAGTTCATCGGCGATGGCCAGGACGGTGGCGCGCACGCGAGGATCGTTGGCGGGCAGGAACCGGACAAGGGGGACAAGGAGAAGGGAGGCATCGAGGTTCGTCGTGCCGTAGGACTGGACGAACACACCGCGGTCATCGACACCATTGCGGCAGATGTCGTCATGGATCTCCTCGGCGATGGTGTCCCACTTCTGGGCGTAATCGGCTTGACCGTGCAGTCGTGCGAGCCGGGCACCACGGTCCAGGGCGACCCAGCACATGAGCTTGGAGGAGGTGAAGTGCTTCGGTTCGCCACGGACTTCCCAGATCCCGTGGTCGGCGTCACGCCAGTGGGCGGCAGCCTGCTCGACCTGGCGGAGCAGAACGGGCCAGAGCGGTTCGGAGAGCTGGTCACGGGATTTGGCATGGAGGTAGACCGAGTCCAGCATGGTGCCCCACACATCAAGTTGCCGCTGGCGCGCGGCAGCGTTGCCGATCCGGACGGGACGGGCGCCGTCGTAGCCGCCGAGCCCCTCGACAGTGACCTCGGGAAGGTCCCTTTCGCCGTCGATGCCGTACATGATCTGCAGGTCCTCCTCGGCGGCAACGTCGCGGATGAAGGCAAAGAAGTCATCAGCTTCCCGGTCCAGGCCGAGGGTGTAGAGAGCCCAAAGCGCGAACGTGGAATCGCGCACCCATGTATACCGGTAGTCCCAGTTCCGCTCTCCCCGGGGTGCCTCCGGCAGCGACGTGGTGGGCGCCGCGACCAGAGCGCCAGTCGGTGCGTAGGTGAGGCCCTTCAACGTCAGCGCGCTGCGTTGCAGCGCCTCCCGCCATGGGTGGTCGGGAAACTCGCCCCCTGTGATCCATTGCCTCCAGAACTCAGTGGTCTGCCACTGCTTGCGCGTCGCTTCCTCCCACGTCCGCGGCGGCGGCAGCGACCCCCACGAGAGAGCGATGAAGGCCTGGTCGCCCTCGATCATCCGGCTGCGTATGACCACAATTGAGTCCTCGATGCCCAGCCGGCGGTCGGTGGTCAGACGCAGGACCGGATCCCCCTCGTGGCCGCTGACGGAAACGACTTCCCCGTATCCGGGACCGGAGAACTCCCACCGTGCCCGACGCCGGCCGTAGTCGAAGACCGGCTCGCACAGCACAGACAGATCAACTGCACCATTGACGCACCGGACGGTGCGCAGCAGGCAATGCTCCGCCTCGTAATTCGTCGGCGGCCGGCGGTATCGGCTTGCCCTCGCTTCGGTATGGTGCCACGGACCCATCACCAAGGCATCCCTCACGATCAGCCAGCCCGTCCTAGTCTGCCAGGTAGTCTCGAGGATCAGACTGCCGGGGAGATAGCGGCGTGCAGTGGGCTCCCGGACGCCGTGGGGCGCCACCTTGAAGCCGCCCGCAGCACGGTCGAGCATCGTGGAGAACACGCTGGGCGAGTCGTGGCGCGGCACACACATCCACTCCACCTGCCCGCTCGGCGCGATCAAGCAGTTGCCCTCGCAATCGGACAAGAACCCGTAATCGGCGATCGGCGGGTACGGGCTCGTGCCTGCCCCGGGCCGCCTTCTCCAAGGCTCTGGTTCCGCCCCGATCCTCACTATCCCAGTATGCTCCCCCGCGTTGGAACCGGCTCCAGGCTCCGCTGCTCACAGAACGGCGAAAGCAGGGGTCAGCGCACCCGACTCAGGCCTTTTTGGCGGGCGTGTCTTACGGCGTAGTTTCCCGCAAAGCCCTGCTGTAGGTGGTGGGCTCATTTCGAGTTGCTGCCGACACTGCGAGGTGGCGAGGGCTAATGCGTTTAGCGAAATACCCGGCGTACGGCAACACGATAATGGTGTCCACGCCGCTCTCCCAAGCAGGGATCAGGTCCGCGAGGTTCTTGCGTTCCGCATCATTAGGGACAGTCGGGATCAGATCCCCGTGCCAGTTATTGAAAGCCTCGGGGTCCAGACCGTCCCAGTCGTATTCGGTTGTCCACAGCGGGGGTATGAGTGGATGTACACAGTCCAAGCGACCGCGGTGAGCTCAGGATGGCACCGACCCCACTCCCTGTAAACGGAACACCTCCCGTTGGCGGAACCCATACCGGGCCGTATTCGATGAGGTTTCTGAGGTCACGATTTCCAATGCGTGCGCATAGTTCTGTAGGAGAGTCGGTGTCCCTTTGTCTAGGCGTCTTGCGGCGACAGAAACTACGGAATCCGCGGTGTTTCGGGCCACGCGGACGCACGGGCTGCCTTCTTCAAAGACTTCCCAATGCGCCCCTGGAACGGTGTGCGTGAGAAGGTCGCCGTAAAACATGCCGATGGCGCGGACTAGCTCTGCCAGAGTGGTTCGGTCATCGAGCCCATCTATGAGGTGATCGATTGCGGCAGGATCCTCTTTGGAGCGTGGAAGCTCGTCCCCGAGAGAATGGAAGTAGGCCCCCTAGGATTTTCGTCAAGATGGTGCTGTTGGCTTCCGGGTGTAGATAGTTCAGGAAGCGGGTTCACACCGCCATCGAGCGGGTAGTTAGGCTGGGTGGATGGCGACAGTTATTCTCGTGCGGCACGGCCGCACCACAGCCAATGCCACGGGACTGTTGGCCGGTCGGGCCGTCGGCGTCAGCCTGGACCAGACCGGGCGCGAGCAGGCGGCTCTGACTGGAGACCGGCTCGCGGCCGTGCCCGTAGTCGGGGTGGTGTCGAGCCCTCTTGAGCGTTGTCAGCAGACTGCCCAGCACATCCTCGATCGCCAGGCGGGCACGCCGTACGCGCCGGTCGATCTCGATCTCACCGAGTGCAATTACGGCCAGTGGCAGGGCCGCACGCTCAGTGATCTCGCGACCGAGGATTTGTGGCCGGTTGTACAGTCGCAACCGTCCGCCGTCGTCTTTCCCGGCGGTGAATCCATGGCCGCGATGCAGGCTCGGTCGGTGGCAGCGATTCGACGCCACGATGCAGCCTTCGAAGCCGAGTACGGGCCAGGGGCCGTGTGGGTGGCGGTCAGTCACGGTGACATCATCAAGTCAATCCTCGCCGACGCGCTCGGCATGCACCTTGACCTGTTCCAGCGTATTACCGTGGGCCCCGCCTCCGTATCGATCGTGCGTTACGGCGCCAGTCGGCCGAGCGTCTACGCGACCAACACCGACGCGGGTGATCTGTCGTGGCTGTCGAACGGCATCCACTCTGGCGATGCGCCGGTGGGCGGCGGTGCAGGGCAAAAGGCGCCATGAACCTCATGTGCCTAAAATACTGACATGCCTACACGTGTTCACGAGTTTGCCTGGCCTGATCGGGTCGTCGTTGGCACCATTGGTCTTCCGGGGGCGCGCACGTTCTACCTGCAGGTGCGCGCAGGGACGCAGATCGTGAGTATTGCCCTGGAGAAGCAGCAGTCGGCTCTGCTCGCGGAGAAGATCGACGAAATTCTCGACCAGCTCATCACCGTCGAGGGGAACCCCTTCAGCGTTCCCACGAGCACTCCCATTGAACTTGTCGACAACGACCAACTCGAGGCCGTTCAAGAGCAGTTTCGCACCGGCGCCATAAGCCTGGGCTGGGACCCGACGACGGCGCAGATCGTCGTAGAGGCCTATCCGATCACTGATGTCGATGCTGATGACAACGACGTATCGCGTGATGAGGACGACGCTCACGCGCCCGAAATGCTGCTGGTGCGAATGCCGGTCGGCACCGCGCGCGCATTCGCTAAGCGCACCCGGGAGATCGTTGGCGCAGGGCGTCCCACGTGCCCGCTCTGCGGTTACCCCATAGACGCCGATGGGCACATCTGCACCCTTCCCGAGGCCTGATGCCGGCGCCGGACCTAGTGACCGCCGAGCTGACGCTCACCGGCCGCATCACGACGGCTTCAAACGCTACATTCCTGGGCAGCATCGGCGACGTGATGGTCGTCTATAAGCCAATAGCAGGCGAAAGTCCGCTGCGGGATTTTCCCCACGGCACCCTGGCTCACCGGGAGGTGGCCGCCTCCCTGGTCTCGCAGGTCTTCGGCGGGGACATCGTGCCGCACACCTGGCTGCGCGATGGTCCGATGGGCGAAGGAATGGTGCAGCTCTGGAAGGAGCCAGACCCCGCCCAAAGCGCCGTGAACCTGGTCGCGGCCGCCCACGTGCCGGAGACCGGCTGGAAACACGTTCTCGAGGGACGAGACGAGAACGGACGGATGGTCACCCTCGTTCACGAAGACTCGCCGGCGCTCAGACGCATGGCGGTGTTCGACGTCGTCGTCAACAACGCCGACCGCAAAGGCGACCACATTCTTGCCATGACCGACGGACACCGGCACGGCGTGGACCACGGGCTCACCTTTCACCGTGACCACAAGCTGCGCACCGTCCTGTGGGGATGGCTGGGAGACGCTCTGACCGCCGAGGAACGCGACGGCATTGATCGTGTCAGCGAAGAACTGCACGGCGGGCTAGGCCGAAACCTAGCGGACTTGCTCAGCGCCGAAGAAATCGCATCGCTCGCCGCGCGCTGCGCCCGGTTGCGCTTGGCAGGGCGGTTTCCGGCTCCGAGCGGTGAAATGCCGGCCGTGCCCTGGCCGCTGTTCTAAGGGAATTACGGCTACGGACCTCGCAGGCTGTTTCGGCAGTGTGTGGGTGGGCAGGCCGGGTCAGGACCCGCTACGGTTCGCGTTTCTGCCCTCGAACTCGGGGAATCCGTCCACACGTGCACCCCGGTACGTGTGAATCGCAGAGCAGTTTTTGGGCTGTGACACAGCGAGAGGTGGCGGTGTTTTTTCGCGGCGCTAAATGTCACCTCTGTTGCCGTAAGCCGAACCCTGACCGGGCGACCTCGGGCACCTCGAGCGCGACGATGAGAGTCGTCACCCCGTCGGTATCGCTGAACGAGTAGCTCTCGTGCAGCCCGAGGGCGGGCCCTTCGCGGCTCTCGACGTCGTTCTCGATACCGCAGAGATAGCGGATCGATACGAACTCGTGCCCTCGTAGGTCGATCCCTTGTGGAAGTCCATTCGCGGTAGGGCTCCGGGCTCAGCCGCGCGGCGCCGGCAAATCGAGGTTCCAGTGGCGCGAGACCATCAGCAGCCACCCGGTGTCGGCCTCGTCGTGGCCAAGGCCTGCGGGTCCGGGTGTGATGTAGAACCGCGAGACGACGCGCTGAGATCCTTCGGCGTCTCCATAAAGCACGTCAACGGCGAAGCCGTCGTCGCCGGCGGCTCCAACCGTGGCGTTACGGTAGTCGGCCGACTCCGGGTCCCGGATGGCGACCTGGCAGAAACCGGCGTCGTTGGACGGCACGTAGATGTCGCGTGTCAGCCGGTGGAACTCCTCGACTGGTGCCAGCGGAGCCCTGGCGTCCGGTGGCAGATGCCAGCCGTGCAGGATCGCCACCCCTGTGCCGGCGTTGCGCACAGACATCACCAGGTACACGGTGTTGTCGGCAATCTCGAGGGCGGCGTGGCCACCCTGCACGACCATCCACTTGCCTTCCATAAAGCGCACTTTCTGCGGGGCATCCGACCAGTTGGAAGGCAGCAGGATGGGGCGCAACCCGTTCAGCAGTGCGCGCTCGGCCAGCCGCGCCGAACGGTTGGCCGACCTAGTCGAGATGAACGTCGCGACGGCGAGCACCGTTGTACCGAGAGCGGTACCGAGGTTGGAGAGTAGAAGCCAGTCGACCATAGGCAACATTCAACGCCATCCCCAGCCTCGCCAGCAATCGACGCCGGACGTCGTCAGAGTCAAAGCTGGCGCGGCGCCGGTCAAACGATCGCCACACCATCAACAGCCACTGGGGACGGCCCTGCCCGGTCCAGGTTCGGGGTTGTCCACTTCGCTCCCGGGAGCGAGGATGATCCCATGCTGCCCGAGGAGCGCTTCGACATCCTGGTCAAGGAATTCGCCGCGAGCCCTGGCGTCACCGTACCGGGTGAATCCGGACGGCGCGGTTTCGGTTCGTCCGCGCTGAAGGTCAACAGCTCGATTTTTGCCATGGTCTCGGGCGGCAAGCTGGTCGTGAAGCTGCCACCTGCCCGGGTCCTCGCGCTGGTCGGGGCCGGAGCCGGCGAGCCCTTCGATGCCGGAAAGGGCCACCCAATGAAGGAATGGCTCACCGTGACCGCCGAGGACAAGGAGTCTTGGCTGGCACTGGCGCGGGAGGCCCTGGACTTCGTTGGGTCCACTCACCATTGACCTGCGCCAACGACATCGGCGCCCGTAAACGCCCCGGCAGGCTGTCGTCTCTCGGCCGAATCCTTGGATGCCCGTCCCCGGAGGAGTTCCTGGAGGGGCTACTGTCGGCACTATGGAATTCGTGGTCTTCTACGCAACCAAAGATCCTTCGCGCCTGCGCGAGGTCTACCCGTGCCATCACGCCTACGTCGAACAATTCGCCCACAACGGCGGCCTGCTGGCCATCGGGACCTTCGACGATCCTGTCGCTAACGGCTCCATGGCAGTTTTCGAAAGCAGAGAACGGGCAGTGGAGTTCCTCGCGCACGACCCCTTCGTCACCGAGTCCGTCGTCAACCCGAGCGACATCCGAGAATGGAACGTGCAGACTTTCCGGTGAGTGCCCCCTAATGCTGGGACCAACAGGCCCACCGGGTTGCGGCATTCACAGCTGAGCCCCGACACCGGCCACCGCCGGGCCCCGAACAAACTACCGGCCCGGGGCTCTTCCCCCGAGTGCGGCTCTGCCTCCCTTTACGGGATGGCGGGTCCGGCCGTCGTGATCAAGTCACGGAGCCATGCGAGGGCTTCTTGTTCGTCGGAGACGTACCGGCTCGGGCATTGGGCCAGCGGCAGCCCGCGCCGACCGTGTGCAATGACGCGGTCCACAGGCGTGCTGCCCGGGATCGCACAGGCCGTGACGGTCGAGGCTCACTGAAGACTCGGACCGCGTCGCGGCTGACAGAGTCCACGCCCGTGATCTCCAGCAGGACCGCTGCGGCCACGCGGCGGGTCAGGGCCAGGAACTGCTCACGGACCAGAGTCCCGTCCTCAGCGGTGACGATTCTGAGCGGGCGCACGCTGCGCAGGCCAGAATCCTGCCATATGTGGATAACTTGAGACCAGGGACCGGCGGTCGTCAGACACAAAATCGCCAGGTATTAATGAGGCGGGGCCTCACCGGATGCATTAAATCTGAATTCAACCATGCCCCGTCATAGAGAACCCTCTGCTCATCGCAATGGACCATCTCGACGGGAGTGTCTCCGCGGCCCATGCTCTCACCCCACTCCTCTACGTTTAGCCGGCTTCGAGGACGAAGAAGATGAAGGACAGGAACGCTGTCTTCTCACCGTTGAGGATGCGCGGGGGAAGGAGTTCGTGCGGCGTGTCTGGAGATGGCTCTGGTTCGCTCACGGTGGCCACGCGGTATCCCGCCGACGTGAAGGCGCTGATCATCGCGTGGAGTGGACGGTGCCAGAAGGTCAGGACCGCAGGCTCGCCATCGAACTCGTACTCCTCCGAGTACTGCCGGATGGCGAAGTAGTCCTCGTTTGGTTGGGTGACCACGCTGACCGTGGGGTGATTGACCGACAGGATCAGGCGACCGCCCGGCTTCAGCACGCGCCTCAGTTCGGCAAGCGGTCCTGCCCAGTCCTCCTTAGTGCAGGACCAAAGATGAGACAACGTCGTCGAAGGAGCCATCGGCGAAAGGGAGCGGCTTGCTGAGGTCGGCCACGAACAGGTCCGCTGTCGCGCCCAATCGCTGTCTTGCCAATTCGAGCATCGCTGGACTGGCATCGAAGCCGGTCATGATCGCGCCTTTCGCGCCCAGTGCCGCGGACAGGGGCCCGGAGCCGCACCCTGCGTCCAGGACCCGGTGGCCGAAGACGTCGCCGGCGAGGCCAACCATCGCCGGGCGCTCGTAGTAGGCGTTGAGGAGGCTGGACTCGTTCTCCGCCGAGTAGCTCTCGGCGAAACTGTCATAGTGGTCGGCGTTCACTGATCCTCGCTCACAGGAGAAGGCTCATGGTCAGGACGGTCGGCTCGATCCTAACAACCTGATCGCCCAAACCGCACTGGGCCGCCGGTTCCTGCGTCCGCAACATCGACACCACCAGGCATACGGCAACGAACCCGGCGTCGGCGAAGGCGTGCGCACCGTGGGCGTCCCACGGTCGGAGCCCCTACCTGCTGCCGATGGTCTCCGCGCGGACCCGGGCCGCCACGGTGCGCGTCGACCCGAGGCAGCGCTCGTCGAGCAGTGGCGCGACCATTCATTGAAAAGAGATCAGCCCGTCGCCTTCGGGCGACGGGCTGATCTCTATGCCGGACATTCTGCCGTATTCAGACGTGTCGTGGATGGCGGTGATTGGCCCACAGACGCTGAACCGGAACTCGACTACACGTTGAAGCGGAACTCAACCACGTTCCGTAACTGATTAACCTTTACGTGCGGAGGCGGTCGGCAACAGACGCGGACCTACACATCTCTCGGGAAAAGCCAGCCCGTGAACGGGCCATCGAACATGGCTAGGCCGACTTCTGCGGCCGTCATGACCATGTCACAGAAATCCGTCTCAGCGACCCGGGTTCCTCCAACGCGCGTCGACATCCAAACCTGCTCGGAGTCTCCCGCACGAACGAAGCCCGGGAAATCCTTCTCGATCCTGCTGACTTGCCGATCTTCGGGCCTGATTTTAATGTGCATCGGACGCGGTTGTTCGAGGGGTGCAATCGCCGCATGGATCTGAACACTTACGCCGCCAGGCCTAGGCATCAGGTAAATGGTGACGACCTTCTGCGCCACTGCTGTGGGCGTGTGGCCAGACTCTAGTGGTACCTCCCACCGCGTCATACCGTTCGCCTGTGGAACGGCACGACCGTTGAGGAATTGACCGCGCATGGAGAAGTCTTGCTTGACGGAATAGAACTCATAAAAGACGACATCGATCCAAGGCTGCTGCCCCGATCGGAATCGAATCCGGACGTCACCATCGTCGTCATAGCTCCAGGTCATGCCAGCATGGTCGAGCGCTGGGCCGATCTCGAGCAGGGATGTTGCGCGAGTCAGATCCATGCCTTGTCTCTCTCCAATGCCGAAATAGGGTGTGGGGCGTCCAATATGCCGTACCGGCACAGGGGCTCTTTTGAAAAAGGATATCGGAGCACTCCATATTGATGACCAGCTATTACGCTATTAACCAAACTTTGACGCGATGGCAAATATCTGTCGGATTGGCTTTGGCCCCAAGAGCGAAACACCATCTATGAAGAATGCACGAGCCGGTCTACAGAACGCGGAGTAGACGATCGGGATCACCGGACTACCACGCCGAGAAACGACGGTATTGCCAATAGCCTATGCCTTAAGGACCAACTAACGGGGGACGATATGACCGCATCACCGCACTGCAAGCCTTGGGGTAATGACCACACAAGCGATGGCGAGGAGGAATCCTGCCACACGAGTCTACTGATCTACAACAACGGCAGGCCGGAGCGGGTTAGTCCCGCTCCGGGAACAACGTCGGCTTTTATGCAAGACGGAATGCCATGGGAAATCTCGTGGGCCACCTTCCAGGCTTACCAAGAAGAAGGCGGCGAGGAGCCCCTCATAGAACTCCAGTTCCATGAGGCGGAGGATGACCCGATGGGGAGTGCAAACCTGTACATGAACGTGAGTGAGCTCCGAGCATTCAACTCCACGCTCACCTCCATACTCAAGGATCTTGACGTAGAGGACCGGCTCCCCTAACAGGAAAGGCCCGGAATGCGATCAGCACCCCGGGCCTTCCTCAGGCAACCACTTGAAACCTAAACATTGAAGCGGAACTCCACCACCACGTTCCGTGGCCGAATAACCTCATCGAGCGAGTAGCCGAGAACCCCGTTCGCTGCTGTGGAACATGGTTGCAAGTACCAGGGTCTACGACCTCTGCAGACGACGCGGTAGATCACAGGCTGCCTCCGCTATGCCCGCGATCCTTGTGCGTGATTGCGCGCGGAGTTTCCGGTCCTCGTTCTGCACCGTTACGAACGGTTCCGCTTACGCCGAAGTGCCCGCACGAAAGCGACGATCCCGACGAGGAAGATCACAAGTCCGGCCACCGCAGCGATGCCCCGCATCGACGTGAGCGCGCTGAACGCGAGCAGCTGGGAGGAGGAGATGAGAGCGCTGACGAGAGCCCCCAACGCCCACAGCCAGGCCGGCGTGGGTGGTCTCTTCCTCGCATTCACTTGGATCAGCATGAAGGAGGATGCATGGGCTGTGGTGCCATCTGCGCAAAGCGAAGACGCCTCAGAAACGATCGTCGCCTAGGGGACTAGCGGGCCTGCGTCCGAATCCTCGCCAGGTCCATCAAAGATTTCCGCCACTACCGCGGACACAACCGATCGCACAGTTGCGACGATTTCCGAGGCGAGCGGATCGGCGACTGCGTGACGCTCACGGAGCGCATCAGCCAACTTCTCCCCCACTTCATCTTCCGTGAGCAGCATCTTCGCAACCTCTTCGGCCATCCAGCGCGCGGTTTCGTTCGCGACTTTCCGGACGACCGGCTCATACTCCGCCCGCCACTTAATTTCAGCTTCCTTCTGGCGAAGCAGGGCTTGCATTCTGGCATCGACGAGTCGCCGGGCGGCCGCGCTAAAGGCCGTGTGAAAGTCCGTCATTCGGATTTCCCCCCTCTTAGTGATTCCCCGGGGCGATCACGCCCTGCCGTGATCTCTCTAAGGGTCATGCTCTTCACTGTCGTCAAGGAAGTTGCCGCCGTAACCCGTTCGACGGCCAGAGAGGAGGCGTCGTGGGCTGGATGGGCCCCGCTGGCACGGGTTCGGGACAAAACCGCACGGAACACTAAATTTGATCCCTGAAACTGGGGTAGACAGAGAACAAGCCCGCATCTCATCGCGAGAAGCGGGCTTGTTGTGTCGCCTCAAAGGGCACGGACCTGGTCGGAGACAATGAGGAGGCCGAACCAGAACACCATCCAGAAGTTAGACCGCAAACCTAAATTCAACCACGTTACGTAAGCGACTAGCGTCTGAAGATGGACGACGGATCACGCCAACACATAACAAGTCCGGGCGCGGTGAAGGTTGCTCACGCATGCGCGGACCCTCATGCGCATTTTTCCGCCTATCCGACTCTCCAAACCCAGAGCGCTTGCCCACCTGGCCGGGACGTCGGAGGCCGGATTGCTCGGCTACCAGCAATGGTTCGGGCGGACGACCATCATGGTCGGCTACTGGAAGAGCACCATTGCTCAGCGGCGCTACGGCGGCCCTAGCGTAACGGCTTCGCTGCACGAGGCCTGGATGGGTCGGGCCACCACCAACGGCGTCGCGATTGGCGCTCAGCCCTGCGTTGGGCCGCGGCCAGATAGTCCTCGCGCGCCGCATTAAAGACCTCGTGCGGCAAACTCAGCGTTGCACGGCTCAACTGTCGGCCTCCCAGTAGATCGCTGATTGCCCCAGGGATCGACCGCATCCCCCGGGCACCTTTCACGGACCGCCGGAGCTGCACGCCCTGCTCCGTAAGCCGCATCCCCCAGGATGAGTCGACCTCGGCAAGGCCGGAACCGACGAGGATCGCTATCGCCGTCTCAACCCTTTCCTGGGAGGGGACGTCGGCCTGCAGCATGTCCCACCCCGGCAGCAGCTCACCGAGCGACGAGGAGCGCCGCCCATCGTGAAGCAGGGTCACGAGCGTTGCGGCGTCATCCATGTTTATGCGTTCCACGCCGATCAGACTAGCGCACCCCCGCACCGCATTCGGCAGCGTCCGGTACGCATGGGAACTGGATTCACCCGCGGCGTGTTCCTGGGTGAATACCGAGGCCGCGACTTTTGCGTCCGGGTTTGAGAATGCCGGCGGCGGTTCTTAGGAAGACGCTGTGCTGAACGGGTTTTTCATAGGTACCTGGGTGAGAACACCATATCTCTGTGAGCATCGTTCATAACAACGGGCAACCGAGACCATATCCTGCCGGGCGAACGGCCTGTATCGCGCCTCGCTGTAGTCGCGGGCCATTGAGTAGCTGAGGAAGAGCATCAATCCTTTTACAAGAAAAAATGCCGCCCTCATGCGTTTGCACGGAGGGCGGCATTTGTACCGATTCAGGCGAAGAATCTATACATTAAATCTAAATTCCACGACGTCGCCGTCAGCCATTACATATTCCTTGCCTTCGATCCGAACCTTGCCTCGGGACTTCGCCTCCGCCATGGACCCGGCGTCGATGAGGTCATCGAAGGAGACGACTTCGGCTTTGATGAAGCCGCGCTGGAAATCGGAGTGGATCACGCCGGCGGCCTGCGGTGCGGTGGCCCCCTGCGGGATGGTCCAGGCCCGGGTTTCCTTGGGTCCTGCGGTCAGGTAGGTCTGCAGCCCGAGGGTGTGGAAGCCGACGCGTGCCAGCTGGTCCAGCCCGGATTCGTCCTGGCCGTTCATTTCCAGCATTTCGCGGGCCTCTTCCTCGTCGAGTTCAACGAGGTCGGATTCGAGCTTGGCGTCGAGGAAGACGGCGTCCGCGGGAGCAACCATCGCCCGCAGTTCTTCCTGCTTCTCCGGGCTGCCAAGGATTCCCTCGTCCGCGTTGAACACGTAGATGAACGGCTTGGCGGTTAGGAGGCCGAGCTCCTTGAGGTGCTCCATCTCCAGCTTGTCGCTCTGGATCGAGGAGTAAATGGTGTCGCCACGTTCCAGCACGGCCTGGGCCGCCTTGATGGCAGCCAGCTCGGCGGCTTCCCGCTTCTTGATCTTGACTTCTTTTTCGATCCGGGGAATCGCATTTTCGATCGTCTGCAGGTCAGCCAGGATCAACTCGGTGTTGATCGTCTCCATGTCCGAGCGAGGATCCACCTTGCCGTCGACGTGGATGACGTCGGGATCATCGAAGACGCGGACAACCTGGGCTATGGCCTCCGCCTCGCGGATGTTGGCGAGGAACTTGTTTCCCAGGCCTTCACCCTCGGACGCGCCCTTGACGATCCCGGCGATGTCGACGAAGGACACGGGAGCGGGCAGCAGGCGCTGGGATCCGAAGACGGCGGCCAGTTTGGCAAGACGCGGGTCCGGCAGGTTCACGACACCAACGTTGGGCTCGATCGTGGCGAACGGATAGTTCGCGGCGAGCACCTGGTTGCGGGTCAGTGCGTTGAAGAGAGTTGATTTGCCGACGTTGGGCAGTCCGACGATGCCAATAGTAAGAGCCACGAGGAGTAATTCTACCGGTTTTAGCCGGGGCTCCGCGACGGCCCTGGTCCGCGGCCCGCTTCCCGGACTGCCGTGCCGCCCTCAGGGCGTCGGGCGGAAACTGTCACAGGGGCGTGCCAGAGTGAAGGCATGGACGTTTTTGCATTGATTCTTTCCCTGCTCATGCTGGTCGTCGGCGCAGTCGCCGGCGCCGCGGTGGTCTACGTACTGCTCCGGCGCCGCACCGTCGCCGTGGAACAAGACTTCGACGGCGTATCGGCGCGGCTTTCCGAGGTCAGCGCCCAGTTCGCCGCGGCCGACGCCGAGCGGCGCCTGCTCGCGGCGCAGAACAGGGAGCTCGGCGACGCCCGGAACCAGGACGGCAGTGTGCTGCGGGCGTTGGCCCCGGTGGCGGAAAAACTCGCGGCCGTGCAGCAGCAGGTATCCCTGCTGGAACGCGACCGGCTGGAGCAGTACGGCCAGCTGGCCCAGCAGCTGCAGGAGGCCCGGCTGTCCGACGAGCAGCTGCTGCGCTCCACGCATGCCCTGGAATCGGCCCTGCGCTCCAACAGCGCCCGCGGCCAGTGGGGTGAGGTCCAGCTCCGCCGGGTGGTGGAGGCAGCAGGCATGCTGCGGCACGTCGATTTCCATGAGCAGGTCCACAGCGGGCAGGCCCACGGCGCAGGCTCGGACGGCAGCGTCCGGCCGGACCTCGTGGTGCAGCTGCCCGGCGCCAAACAGCTCGTGGTCGATGCGAAGGTTCCCCTCGCGTCATATCTGGCCGCGCAGGAGCTGGGCGCATCCCGGGCCGGCCAGCAGCCCACGCAGGTGTCCGAAAACCAGCAGGTGCACCTGGCCGCCCATGCCAAGGCCCTCAAGGCACACGTGGATGCCCTCGGCAACAAGAAATACTGGGATATCCCCGGCAACTCACCGGAGCTCGTCATCTGTTTCCTTCCCGCGGAGTCCATCCTGGCCACCGCGCTCACGGCCGACCCGGGACTGCTGGACTATGCGCTGTCCAAGAACGTCGTCCTGGCCTCGCCCGGGAGCTTGCTCGCGGTGCTGAAGGCCGTGGCGTTCACGTGGCGGCAGGACGTGCTGACGGACAGCGCCCGGGAACTCTTCGAGCTCGCCCGGCAGCTCTACGACCGGATGGGCACGCTCGGCGAGAACGTTACGAAGCTGGGGTCCTCGCTGAAGACCTCGGTGGAACGGTACAACTCCATGGTCGGGACGCTCGAGGCGAGGGTCCTGCCCACTGCCCGGAAGTTGAACGCCTTGGAAGCCACCGGCCTGGTCACTCCCCCCGCTGTCGAGGTCACGCCTCGGGCGGTCGCCGCACCGGAACTGCAGGCCGGCCTCGGACCGGAAAGAGCCGGATCGGACAGGGTCGAAGCTGAAGCGCTCGAATCGGACAACGTTGAATCGGAGGAGTCAGCGGCGTAAGCCGGAAAGGGCGCCGCACCGGCGTGCTCACACCGGCCGGCGCCTAGGACCGTTCGGTGCGGGTTCCGCGGCCGCCAAGGGCGCGGGAGACGTCGCCGGCTTGCTTCAGGGTGGCCCGGAGTTCCTTCGGCAGCGAGAAGAGCAGGTCTTCCTCCGCCGTGACGACTTCCTCGACCGATCCGTAGCCGTAGTCGGCCAGGAGCCGCAGGACGTCCTTGACGAGCACCTCCGGGACCGAGGCCCCCGACGTGACGCCCACAGTGGCGACGCCCTCAAACCACGCCTCGTCGACCTCGTTGGCGAAATCGACACGGTAGGAGGCCTTGGCACCGTATTCCAGCGCCACCTCCACGAGCCGGACCGAGTTCGACGAGTTGGCGGACCCGACCACGATCACGAGGTCTGCCTTGGGTGAGATTTTCTTGATGGCCACCTGCCGGTTGGTGGTGGCGTAGCAGATGTCGTCGCTGGGGGGATCCTGCAAGGTGGGGAACCGCTCCTTGAGGAGGCGGACCGTCTCCATCGTTTCGTCCACGCTCAGGGTGGTCTGCGAGAGCCAGATGACCTTCTCGGGGTCGCGGACCGTGACCTTGTCGACCTCATGCGGGCCGTTGATGATCTGGATGTGTTCGGGCGCTTCGCCGGCAGTGCCTTCGACTTCCTCATGGCCGTCGTGGCCGATCAGCAGAATGTCGAAGTCATCCTTGGCGAACCGCACGGCCTCGCGGTGCACCTTGGTGACCAGCGGGCAGGTCGCGTCGATGGTGCGCAGGCCGCGGTCCTCGGCGGACTGCACGACCGCAGGCGAGACGCCGTGGGCGGAAAAGATCAACAGGGCACCCTCGGGGACCTCGTCTGTTTCGTCGACGAAGATGGCGCCCTTCTCCTCCAGGGAGCTGACCACATGGACGTTGTGCACGATCTGTTTGCGGACGTAGACGGGCGGGCCGTAGTGCTCCAGGGCTTTTTCCACCGCAATGACCGCGCGGTCCACGCCGGCGCAGTAGCCGCGAGGGGCCGCCAGCAAGACCTTCTTGGGACCGGAGACAGGGGCTACCGCCAGAACGTCTTCCGGTGAACGCCGCCGGCGCGGAACGGATGGCATCGGAACGGAGACAGCGGTGGTGGTCATGCTCCCATGCTACCGGTGTTCGATTTGCCCCGGCTGCGGCCCTCGGCAACACCGACAGCGATCCCCACGACCAGCAGGGCGGCTCCCGCCACGGCAGCGACGACGATCCACTGGCCGAAGCCGGCCGAACACGCCGCGACGAACTCGTTCTTGAAGAGCTCCGCTACATCGTTGCCGCTCGACGTCCCGGCGACGGCGGCGCCGGCAAGGTCGCTGCCCAGTTTCCATAGCCCCGCCAGCACCAGCAGACCGACTCCGATGCCGGCCAGGACGGTCCCCCGGCGCCGGGCCGCAACCAGCGCAAGCACGAAGGCGATGCCGGCGCCGACTGCGACGGCGTAGCCCATCGGCGCGAAGGCGGTGACCTGCGCGATGAGCTGGCGCTGGTTGGACTGGCCCATGTGGATCAGCACCTGGCCGGGAGCCTGCAGCGGAAGCTTGGTCGCGTCGGAAACCTGCTTCGCCACCAGGCCAACGAGCGGCGCCACGTCCAGGGTCAGCGACGAGCCCCCGTCGGCCTCCGGCGGCAGGGTGTTGGGGTCGGCAAACGTGAGCCGGTGGCTCTTGCGCAGCGTCTCGGCCCAGGCGTCGGAGTAGCCCGGCAGCCCGGTAAGCGACTGTGCCGCACTGTCCAGGACCGGCCGGGCAAGTTCGGTGAGGGCTTCGGGGATCTGGGCGGCCGACGCCAGGCTGTCGACGGCGGCCGTGGCCAGCCGCTGCTGGAAGGCCGGGTCCTTGCCCAGCGGGGCGGTCAGGACGACGAAGCCTTCTTCCTGGA
The DNA here is from genome assembly GCF_042883665.1 of Arthrobacter sp. NPDC058192. Taxonomy (NCBI): domain Bacteria; kingdom Bacillati; phylum Actinomycetota; class Actinomycetes; order Micrococcales; family Micrococcaceae; genus Arthrobacter; species Arthrobacter sp. NPDC058192. The sequence continues at coordinate 43,675 of NZ_JBHVVJ010000018.1, forward strand.
CAATGTTCCGGTCTACCCACATGGCTGGAACGGCGACGGCTGCCATCAGGAGTCCGACGAGTACGGCGGCGGCGGAGACAAATGTGCGCAAAGGATTCCTAGGGAGTCGTTGGGATCTCCCATCCTATGGTGGGGGCGGGGAGGCCATAAAGTCGGCCCCCGGTGGTAGAGCTATGGATAGAGTTGAACGAGAGAACGCCCGCTGCCGGCGCGGCCCCCCGCCGGGGAGGCCCGCACCGGCAGTCCAAGGCAGGACACGCAGTTACGGGACACGCGGCAACGGAAACAGGCAAAGGACACGCACGCATATGCACAAGGCACACTCCGCCCCGGAGACCACCCATGCCTGAGAACGCGGCGGCAGCCACCACGCTACCGGCCACTGCGGCTCAAACCAGCCCGGACAACCCTTGGCCGCTGCAGCTGCTGTCCCAGAAGCTCAAGATGCATATCGACCGCGCCCCCTCGGCGTGGGTCGAGGGGCAAGTGATCGAGCTGAACCGGCGCGGCAGCAACGCCTACCTGACGTTGCGCGATATCGACGCCGAGATCTCGTTGCCGGGCTCGGTCTGGACTACGGTATTGGACCGCCAGGACGTTCCGCTGGAGCGCGGCTCCCGGGTTGTGGCGCTGATCAAGGCCGAATTCTGGCTCAAGACGGGCCGGCTGAACATGTCGGTGAAGGACATCCGCCCAGTGGGGCTGGGCGATCTCCTGGCGAGGATAGAGCGGCTGCGCCAGGCCCTCGCGGCGGAAGGGCTCTTTGCCGACTCCCGCAAGAAACGGCTCCCCCTGCTCCCGCACCGGATCGGACTGATCACCGGGCGGGATTCCGATGCCAAGAAGGATGTGCTGCGCAACGCGGCGCTGCGCTGGCCCGCCGTCGAGTTCGAGATCCGCGAAGTCGCGGTCCAGGGCAACACCGCCGTCGCCCAAGTGGTCGCGGCGTTGCGGGAGCTCGACGCCCGGCCCGAGGTCGACGTCATCGTCATTGCCCGCGGCGGAGGCGCCCTCGAGGACCTGTTGCCTTTCAGCAGTGAGGAACTCATCCGGGCCGTCTCGGACGCGTCGACGCCCGTCGTCAGCGCCATCGGGCACGAAGCCGACCGGCCGATCCTGGACGACGTCGCCGACCTCAGGGCTTCAACCCCTACGGACGCCGCGAAGAGGATCGTTCCGGATGTGGCCGAGGAACTTGCCCGGGTCAGGCAGGCGCGCGATCATCTCCGGCGCGGCGTCACCCGGCTCGTGGAGCGCGAGGGCGACCGGCTGGCGTCCCTGCGCTCCCGCCCGGTCCTGCTGTCCCCCGACGTCATGATCACCCATCGCCACGAGGACGTCGAACGGCTCAAGGTCCGCTCGTACTCGGCCGTCAGCACCGCCGTGGTGCGGGCCGCGGACCAGCTCGTCCACCTCAAGGCCCAGGTGCGGGCGCTCTCTCCGCAAAAAACACTCGACCGCGGCTATGCGGTGGTCCAGCTGGCGGCCTCAGCAGCCGACTCCACAGCCGGCCCGGGCACGCACCGGGACGTGGTGCGGGACCCGGCGCAGGCGCCCGCCGGCACGGACCTCACCGTCCGGGTAGCCGGGGGCCGCTTCACCGCGCAGTCGACCGGCGGCCAGGAGCGGGCCGCAGAGTGACCCAGGCCAGCACCCGCCCCGTTACATCCATCAGCACCCCGACATTCAAGGAGGCCCCCGTGGCAGCAGAACCGATTCCGAACGGCGACATCGAAGCACTGAGCTACGAGGACGCCCGCGAGCAGCTGGTAGGCGTGGTCAGCAAGCTGGAAGCCGGCGGCGCCAGCCTGGAGGAGTCACTCGCCCTCTGGGAACGCGGCGAGGCGCTGGCCAAGCGCTGCGAACAGTGGCTGGAGGGCGCCCGCAAGAGGCTGGCCGCGGCCCGCGAGCACGCGGCGGAGAAGAGCTAGGCACCCCGGTCCTCAGCCCCAGTCTTCAGGACCGATGTTCAGGACCCCAGTTCAGGACCGCCGCACCAGTTCGCGTTCCATGTCGACGTCGAACTCCGGAACCGGCCACTTAAGTTCCATGCTTTGGAGGGCTTCCAGGAGCAGCTGCTGAACGGCGATGCGGGCGTACCATTTTTTGTTGGCGGGGACGACGTGCCACGGGGCGTGCTCGGTGCTGGTCCTGTCGATAGCCTTCTGATAGGCGTCCATGTAGTCCGCCCAAAAGGCCCGTTCCTTCAGGTCGCCGCCGCTGTACTTCCATTGTTTGGCGGGGTTCTCCAGCCGGGCCAGCAGCCGCTCCTTCTGCTCGTCGCGGCTGATGTGCAGCATCACCTTGACGATCTTGGTCCCGGCCGCGGTCTGGCGGGCTTCAAACTCGTTGATGGCCTGGTACCGGCGTTCCAGTTCCTCGGGGCTGGCCCAGCGGTGGACGCGGTGAATCAGGACGTCCTCGTAGTGTGAGCGGTCGAAGACCCCGACCATCCCGGCGCCCGGCACTTCCTTCTCGATCCGCCACAAAAAGTCGTACGACTTCTCCTCCGGAGTGGGCGCCTTGAAGGACTTCATCTGCACACCGTGCGGATTCATGGCGCCCATGACATGCGTGACTATGCCGCCCTTGCCCGCGGTGTCCATGGCCTGCAGGATCAGCAGGATCCGTTTGGTCCCCCCGAAGCGGGACTCCGCGAAGAGCTGTTCCTGCAGCTCGGCGAGCTTGCCGTCCAGCTCCTCCAGCAGCTGCTCGCCGTCGGGCTTGTCGCCGTCGAAGCCGGGCGTCGAGCCTGGGTCCAGGTTCTCCAGGCTGAAGCCCTTCCCGACTCCCAGGAGCTTCGAGGGATGGTCATCGAATGTCGCGGAGTTTGCCATCAATGCCTCTTTCCGGTCGGTGCAGCCGTGGTCCCGAGGCGAAAGCCTCGTTGCGCTGCTGACCGAAGCCTAGTTCCCCTTGTACCGGCTCAGGAAGTCCGCCATCCGGTTGATTGCTTCCTCGAGGTCCTTGACGTTGGGCAGGGTCACCATCCGGAAGTGGTCCGGCCGGACCCAGTTGAATGCCCTGCCGTGGGAAAGGAGGATTTTCTGCTCGCGGAGCAAATCCAGGACGAATTTCTCGTCGTCGCGGATGTGGTAGACCTCAGGGTCCAGCCGCGGGAACAGGTACATGGCCCCGCGGGCCTGCTGCGTGCTGACGCCGGGGATGGCGTTGAGCATCTCGTAGGCCTTGTTTCGTTGCTCGAGCAGGCGTCCGCCCGGCAGGATCAGGTCATTGATGCTTTGATAGCCGCCGAGGGCAGTCTGGATGGCATGCTGGGCCGGCACATTGGCGCACAGGCGCATGTTGGCGAGCAGGTTGATGCCCTCGAGGTAGTCCGCGGCGCTCTTCTTCGGCCCGGAGATGGCCATCCAGCCGGCCCGGAATCCGCAGACCCGGTAGGCCTTGGAAAGCCCGCTGAAGGTCAGGCACAGGACGTCGTCACCGGTGAGCGAGGCGAGGTTTACGTGCACCGCGTCTTCGTAAAGGATCTTCTCGTAGATTTCGTCGGCGAACAGCACGAGGCCGTGCTTCTCGGCCAGGGCGACGATCTTCTTCAGCGTCGCCTCCGGATACACCGCCCCGGTCGGGTTGTTCGGGTTGATCACCACGATGCCCTTTGTGCGGGGGGTGATCTTCGCTTCCATGTCCTCAAGGTCGGGCTGCCAGCCGGACTCCTCGTCACAGAGGTAGTGCACGGGTTTGCCGCTGGCCAGGGCAACCGAGGCAGTCCACAGCGGGTAGTCCGGGGTGGGGATCAGGACTTCGTCGCCGTCGTCGAGCAGTGCCATGAGCGACATCGTGATCAGTTCACTGACGCCGTTGCCGAGATAGATGTCATCGACATGGATGTTCTGGATTCCGCGGGTCTGGTAGTACTGCGAGACGGCGGTGCGTGCAGAGAAGATGCCGCGGGAGTCGCTGTAGCCCTGGGCATGGGGCAGGTGGCGGATCATGTCCACCAGGATCGCGTCCGGTGCTTCAAACCCGAAAGGGGCCGGGTTTCCGATGTTCAGTTTGAGGATGCGGTGACCCTCCGCCTCCATCTGCTGGGCGGCCTGAAGAATCGGTCCACGGATGTCGTAAAGGACATTATGTAGCTTGGTGGACTGCTTGAATTCTGCCATTCATCAAATATGCCATATGAAGGATGTTCTCCCGTTGAGACATGGCTCACAAGCGGGCTTCGCATTGACAACGACGCCGGCGGCCGGGCCCGCGGCCCGGCCGCCGGCTCGCGGCTACTGCTTGACCAGACCCTTCTCCTTCAGCCACGCATCAGCGGCGTCTTTCGGGTTCTGCTTCTGGCTGCCGCTGACGGCACGGTTGAGGTTGATGAGGTCTTCCGTGGTGAGGACCTTGGACACGGCGTTGAGGGTTTCCTTCGCCTTGTCCGTCATCTTGGCCGTGTTGTAGAGCGGGAGTACCTGCTGGGCGATGAAGTTGTTCTTCGGGTCCTCCAGCACCACAAGGTCGTTGTCCGGGATGGACGGGGTGGTGGTGTAGATGTCCGCCACCTGGACCTGGTCCGAGAGCAGGGCCTTGAGCGTGACGGCGCCGCCGCCGTCGCTGAACGGCTCGAGTTTCTTCGGCACGCAGTTGTAGTTCTTCTTCAGGCCGGGCAGCCCGTAGGCGCGTTCGGCGAAGGTCGCCGGGGCGCCGAGGACCATCTCGCTGCAGACCTTCGCCATGTCTTCGATGGACTTCAGTTGGTTCTTTTCGGCCGTGGCCTTGGTGACCACCATGGCGTCCTTGTCCTCGGCCTTGGAAGCGTCCAGCACGGCCAGGCCCTGCGGAAGTTTGGTCGGGAGCGCCTTCGCGATGTCGTCGGCGGAGACCTCGGTGGCGTCCTTGTTCACGTACAGCAGCAGGTTGCCGCTGTAGTCGGGAACGACGTCGACCGACCCGTCCTGGACGGCCTTGAAGTAGACCTCGCGGGAGCCGATATTCGGCTTGGTGCTGGCGGTGACACCCGCGCCATTCAGGGCGCCGGCATAGACCTCGGCCAGGATCTGGCTCTCGGGGAAGTCTGCGGAGCCGATCACCAGGGCGCCGCCGGAAGCTGGGGCGCCGCTGCTCGCGGGTGCCGAGCTCAGCGGGTTGGATGAGCCCCCGCAGGCGGACAGGGCCATGGCCAGGCCGACGCCGGCGGCCAGGCCGCCGAATGCGCGCCTGCCAAGGGTTCGTTGGCGGGATTCCTTCATGACGTACCTCCTTGAACGGCAGTCTCCGTGTAGACGGAGTCTGTGAGATCAACCGCAGCCTGCTGGCGGCGGTTCGACTGGGCAGAGGCGCCCCGTGACAGGAACAGCCTCTGGATGAGGGCAAGGACAAGGTCGACGGCGATGGCCAGAGCCGCGATCAGCAGGGAGCCGCCGAGCATCTGCGGGAAGTCGGACAGTACCAGGCCGTCAAACAGGTAGCGGCCCAGGCCGCCGAGGTTGATGTATGCCACCACCGAGACGGTGGCGATCACCTGCAGCACCCCCGTCCGGAACCCGCCGTACATCACGGGCAGGGCGTTCGGGAACTCTGCGCGGAACAGCACCTGCCATTCGGTCATGCCCATGGCGCGGGCGGCGTCCACCACGTTCTTATCGACGCTGGAAATCCCCGCGTACGTGCCGGCGAGCAGGGGCGGGACCGTCAGGATGACGAGCGCCCAGATCGGCGGCATCAGCCCGATCCCCGCCAGCAGGACGAACAGGGTGAGCAGGCCCAGGGTGGGTAGGGCACGCAGTGCGCCGGCGAACGCCACGACGGCGACCCGCCCGCGGCCCGTGTGGCCCACGTAGAGTCCCACCGGCACCGCGATAGCCAAGGCAATCACCATAACGAGCCCCGTGTACGCCAGATGCTCGGCCAGCCGGACCGGAATCCCGCTGCTGCCGCTCCAGTTTTCCGGATCTGTGAGCCAGGCGAAGGTGTCCGTGACGACGTTGTTCATGCCGCGCCCCCTGCCTTGGCCGCGGAGGGGAGCCCCGCGGCGCCCAGCGGACCGGGCGCCCCATCACCGGACACGCCGTGACCGGACGCCTCGTCCCCTGCACCGGGTTTCGTGGTCCCGGCCGGCCGGGACGCCCGAGTCCACGGCGTCAGCAGACGTTCCAGCAGCACCAGGACGGCGTCCATGAAGAGCGCGAGAATCAGGATCGCGATGATGCCCACCACTACTTCAGTGACGAAGTCCCGCTGCAGGCCCGAAGTGAAGAGCATCCCGAGGTTCCCGATCCCCAGCAGGGCCGCGACGCTGACCAGCGAAATGTTGCTGACGGAGACCACCCGCAGCCCGGCGAACATCACCGGGAGGGACAGCGGCAGGTCAATCTGGACGAACCTGGCGAATGGTTTGAAGCCCATGGCGGCCGCGGCCTGGCGGAGGTCCTCATCCACCGAATCGAAGGCGTCCAGGGCAGCGCGGACCAGCAGCGCCACAGCGTAAATGGTCAGGGCGACCACCACGTTGACGGGATCCAATATCCGGGTTGCGAGGATGGTCGGCAGGATGATGAAAAGCGCCAGCGACGGAATTGTGTACAACAGCGAGGACCCGGTGAGCACGGCGGAGCGTCGGGCACGGCCCTGCCGGGCGAACTGTGCCAGCGGGATGGAGATCACCAGGCCCAGGACCATCGGCAGGACGGCGAGGACAAGATGCTGGCCGGCAAGGGTGAAGACATACCCGCTGTTGGCCAGGAACCATTCCATCAGAGCCCCCCGTGCCGGACGCTGCGGTCCGATTCGATCACGGCGAAGACCTCGGCCGCGGCAATGACCCCTGCCGTCCGTCCCTCGTCATCGACGGCGACGCCCAGGCCCGACGGGGAGGACAGGGCCGCGTCCAGGGCCCGTCGGAGCGTGTCCCCCTTGCGGAAGAGGGAGCCGCCGGGAACGATTTCCGCGCCTTTGCCGGGGCCGGCCCAGCCCAGCGGACGGAGCGCGTCGTCGACCACCAGCTGCCACTCCCCGGAGCCGCCTTCGGTCTGGAGCTGTCCGGGCGTGACCGTGGAGACGGGGTGGATGGTGACGCCGTCGGACGGACTGAAGGCAAGGTGCCGGAACCCGCGGTCGCGGCCCACGAAGGAGGCGACGAATTCGCTCGCCGGTGCCCGCAGGATGTCCTGGGGGGCGGCGTACTGCGCCAGTTTGCCGCCGAGGCCGAACACGGCCACTTTGTCGCCCAGGACGGTGGCCTCGTCAATGTCGTGGGTGACGAAGACAATCGTCTTGGCCAAGTCGTGCTGGAGCCGGAGCAGCTCCTTTTGGAGTTCATCGCGGACCACGGGGTCCACGGCGCTGAAGGGCTCGTCCATCAGCAGGACGGGCGGATCGGCCGCGAGCGCCCGGGCGACGCCGACGCGCTGCTGCTGGCCCCCGGACAGCTGGGACGGGTAACGCCTCCCAAGCGATGAGTCCAGCCCGACGACGTCGAGCAGCTCCTGCGCGCGCTTGCGGGCATCCGCCTTGGACACGCCGTTAAGCCGGGGCACGGTGGCGATGTTGTCCAGCACGGAGCGGTGCGGCATCAAACCGGATGACTGCATGACGTAGCCCATGGACCGCCGCAACTGCGCCGCCGGCATCGAGGTGACGTCGGCCCCGCCAACAGTGATGGTGCCGGACGTGGGCTCGACCATGCGGTTGATCATCCGCAGGGAGGTAGTCTTTCCACAGCCGGAGGGTCCGACGAAGACCGTGATGGCGCCCTTGTCGATGGACATGGTCAGCCCGTCAACGGCGGCCTGGCCGCCCTGGTACTGCTTCGTGACGTTCTGGAACTCGATCATGGCTTCGGCCATTTCCGGGCTTACCTAACTGTTGGCGGCAACATCGGTGGGACCGGCCCACTGATCGGCAGTGGACTGGCCATAAAGCAGTTAGCACCTAGACTAACCAGCACCCATGACAATGTCAGCGGCGCCGTGGCTCCTGTAAGGCTTCGGAAACACAACGATTTCGGATGGGTAGGACGCCGGAGAGGCTTCCCGCCGGACGGTGCCGAGCCGCACCGGGCCTCAGCGGGGCCTCCCCCGGCCCTTCCTGCCGCTGCGGTCCCCCTTGCCGTGACGGTTCCCCCTGACGCGTTCTTGCGCGTTTTCGTGGCTGTCCCGTTCGGCTGAGCGCTGGCTCTTGCCCTCCACCGCGATTTTCTGGTGCCATTCGCGTTGGTAGGCCCGCCGTGCTGCAGCGTCATGGCGGCGGGCCAGGGCGGCGAGTTCGCGCTGCAGCTTCAGGTAGCTGGCCCAGCGGCGCTCCTCGAGGACGCCGTCGGCGACCGCGGCTTGGATGGCGCAGCCGGGCTCGCGGTTGTGCGCGCAGTCGGAGAAGCGGCACTGCCCGAAGAGCTCCTCGAGGTCGCCGAACATCTCCTCCATGCCGTCCTCAGCGTCGAAGATCCCGAAGCCCCGCACTCCGGGCGTGTCCATCAGGACGGCGCCGCCGGGCAGCGGCACGAGCTCGCGGGAGGTGGTGGTGTGCCGGCCCTTGCCGTCGCCGGCGCGCACGGCCCCGGTCTCCTGGGCGGCAACGCCGGCCAAGGCGTTGATGAGTGTCGATTTGCCGGCGCCCGACGGACCCAGCAGCACCAGGGTGCCGCCGGTCGGCACATGCCGGAGCAGTTCATCGAGGCCGTCGCCATGCTCTGCCGAGGTGGTGACGACGGCGACGCCGGCCGCCTGGCGCACGACAGTTCCGACGACGTCGTCCGCCACGTTCGTGAGGTCGGCCTTGGTGATGATCACCAGCGGAGTGGCGCCCGAGTCCCACGCGGCGACCAGGGTCCGTTCCAGCCGGTTATGCGTCAGCGGACGGTCCACCGGAACGACGACGCCGACCACGTCCACGTTGGCGCCAAGCACCTGCGCCTCGGAGGACGCCTCAAAGGCACGTTTGCGGCTCAGTTCCGACCGGCGCGGCAGGATGCCCACGATGGCGGGCTCCCGTGCCGCGTTCCGGCCGACCCATACCCAGTCCCCGGTGGCTGGAAGCTCCCCGCCGCGGGGGTAGGGCAGGTGGGCGGAGCCGTCGGCGTCGGCCACCAGGACCAGGTTGCGGTCCACCCGGGTGACGCGCCCGGGCCGGTGGCCTCCCGCCAACGGGTGGGCCGCGAAGCGCTCCGCGACCTCTGCGGTGTAGCCGTAGCGGACCGGACCCACAGCGGTGGCGCCGCAGTTGTCGTTGTTCCCAGCGGGACCGGGTCCGCGGGACTGGGCGGGACCCGACGGAGTGGTGCTAGGTGAAGGAGTGGTGCTAGGTGAAGTGGTATCAAAGGCGCCCTGGGCGCCCGAGGGTGCAGCATTAATGGTCAACGGAAACCCTTTGATGGGGCCCCGGGGTGCGGCGCAGGGGGGTGATGCGGCGAGTGCTGCCGCGGATGTGTGCTGCCTGGCGTTGGGAGGCTAGGCCGTGTTCGGAGGGGCTAGGCTGCGCTGCGGGAGGGGGCAGGAGTAATGACATGGCTGGTATCGGTGCGCTGCGCGCTCAGGAATATCGCATTCATTGCTTCCACCTCCCGTCGTTTTCCGGCTGAGTTTGCCGGCATGCTCGGTTGCCCCGGCGAGGGGCCTGGCTGCGGGCTGGACCCGCAGTTCCTACAGGATAGCCAAGGGGCTCACGCCTGGCTAGGGAATTATCCGGAAAGCTTTCCGTTGAGCGGCCTCTCGCGGTACAGGCGCAGTCCCGCGTCCACCAGCGAGACCCGGTTCAGGTCCGCGACCTCCTCCAGCGGGATCCAGGCCGCGTGCGTGGTGCTCCCGTTGATCTCGTGGCGCAGTTCCCCGCCGGTGATCGTCGCCTCGTAGACCAGCCGCAGCGACTGGAAGTCCCGCTCGCCGCCGTCGAGCCGGACCTCGGCGGGCCAGTGCCCGACGTCGATCCCCAGCATGGGGCCGACCTCGGCGTCGTAACCGGTCTCCTCGTGGATCTCGCGGCGGCACCCGTCCACCGGGTGTTCGGCCAGGTCCAGGCCGCCGCCGGGCAGCGTCCAGCCTTCACGTCCGTCCTGCTTCCAGTACGCCAGGAGGATCTCGGCGTTGCGGATGATGACGGCGTAGGCGGCGGGCCGGGTGTCGAATCGCATGCTCATCCCTTCAGCGTAGTAGCCGGGTTCCCGGGCTACTCCTGTTCAGCCACCAGCTGGAGTACGCCGAACACCGGTTCCTGCTGGAGGACCCGGACATCGGTGATCCCGGCTGCGGCCAGTGCCGCGCGGAACGAGTCCTGCAACCGCACTACGTTCATGCCGAGGCCGCTCCCCAGGATGACCGGGCCTTCGATGCCGAGCTGCCGCACGGTCTGCTCGGCCAAGGCCGCCAGGTCGCGCGCCGCTTGGTCCACAAGGGCCTGGCTCGGTGCGTGGCCGGCGTCCGCTGCCTCCACCACGAGCCGCGCCTGCTGGGCCCAGAAGCGGCGTCCGGTCCCGGCCGAGTGGAACAGCGCGATCAGCTTGTTGGGGTGGTCCACGCCGCAGGATGCCAACAGGGCCGTGGTGAGGGCGTCCGGTTCGAGCCCCTGGTTCATCCGCCGCAGACTGTGCCGGACCGCCTCCCGGCCCAGCCAGTAGCCGCTGCCTTCGTCGCCAAGCAGGTAGCCCCATCCCCCGGCCCGGGCTTCCTCGCCGCGGCCGTTCCTGCCCCACGCGGCCGAGCCGGTACCGGCGATCACGGCGACGCCGGTGCTGGCCCCGCCGGCAGCAAGCAGCAGCCGGGAGTCATGGACCACGGTGATCCGGGCGCCGGGCACGTGGGGGGCAATCAGCGCGGCGAGCGCCGCGGCGTCGTCGTCGGTGTCGATGCCGCCGGCTCCGGCGTAGACCTGGGCTACGGCTCCCCCGCCGATCCGGGCGAAGAGCTCCGCCAGGTTGAAGGCCGCCTCCTCGGGGCTGACATTCTGGACGTTGGCGCTGCCCACCGATTCGTCGGCCACAGGCACGCCGCCTTCAAACCGGACACCGCGGGTCTTGGTGCCGCCGATGTCCAGCCCGATCACTGCGTCCTTCGCCGCTGATGCGGGCCTGACCGGGGCCGCATCGGCGGCGGCATCGCCCGCGGCCGGGGCGGCCACCCCCTCCACCGCGCCGGTCGAGGTGGTGGAAGATGGAACGGAGTCCGCCGCCGGCGGGTTGTCAGTGTTAGTCACCCGAACAGATTACTGAATCGCTGCAAGGAGCCTGCAATGCCCCACGACGTTTTCGGCACTCCCGTCATCGCGGCGCCCATGGCCGGCGGCACTTCCACGCCGGCGCTCGTCGAGGCCGTGCACCGCGCCGGCGGGCTTGGCTTCCTCGCGGCCGGCTACAAGACCGTCGCGGCCATGCAGGCGGAAATCCGCACCACCCGGGAATCCGGTGCCCGGTTCGGAATGAATGTCTTCGTCCCCGACCCGGCCCAGCTGGCGCCCACCACAGCCCTGCTGGCCGAGCTCGGCGCGTACCGCCAGCAGCTGCAGTCCGACGCCCGGCGCTACGGTGTGGAGCTCCCCGAGTTCCGGCTGGATGACGATGACGAGTGGCAGGGCAAGGTCGATGCCCTGCTGGCGGATCCCGTGGAGCTGGTCAGTTTCACCTTCGGCCTCCCGGGCCACGACGTCGTCCGCGCCCTGCAGCGGGCTGGGTCGGCGGTGCTGGCCACTGTCACCACCGCGGCCGAGGCCCGGCAGGCGGCCGAACAACGCGTGAACGCGCTGGTGGTGCAGCACGCCAGCGCCGGCGCGCACAGCGGGGCCTTCCTTCCCGTGCCGGAAGTGCGGCCGGCCGGGCCGCAGCAGGGCAGGTCCCAGCCGGGCGGCACGACGGCGGAGTTACTCGCCGAGGTGCGGGCCGCCGTCGACCTCCCGCTCGTGGCCGCCGGCGGGGTGATGGACGCCGCCGGGCTCGACGCCGTGCTACGCGCGGGGGCCGCGGCAGCCCAGCTGGGCACTGCCTTTGTGCGCGCGGATGAAAGCGGGGCCCGGCAGTTGCACAAGGATGCCCTGGCAGACCCGCACTTTACCCGGACCCGCCTGACCCGTGCCTTCACCGGGCGGCAGGCCAGAGCCCTGGAGAACGAATTTGTCCGGGACCATCCCGAGGCGCCGGAGGCCTACCCTGCCATCCACCACCTGACGGCTCCGATTCGGGCCGCCGCTGCCGCCGCCGGGGACGCCGAGCGACTAAACCTGTGGGCTGGCGCGGGCTGGCAGCAGGCACAGTCCGGCCCGGCGGCGGACATCGTGGCGCGGCTTCTGGGCTGAGCGGGCCAGCGTTGTGCCTCGCCCGCCGCCCCCGGGACGGGCGACGCGCCGCGCGGGGACCCGGGACGCGCGCCACGCCGCCGTCGTTCAGCTTCCCGCGCGTTCCCGGACGAAGCCAGCCAGCAGGGACGGCCCGTCACGCAGCACGAGTTCGCGGAACAGCCGCACCGGGTCGGGTTCGGTATCGGCCGTGCCGCGGCGTTCGCGCCACGCGAGGCCGATCTCGCGGAAAGCCAAGGCCGAATCCAGCGGAATCTCCACCCACCCCGGCCCGCCGTCGTTGGATCCCGTGCCGTCCGCGGGCAGTTGGCGGCCAGGGGCCGAGCCGCCGGGCGGCAGGATGCTGACGCCCAGCCCGGCCGAGACGAGACCGCGGGCCGTGTGCGAGTCCTGGCTTTCGAAGGCAATCCGGGGACGGAACCCTGCCTCCCGGAACAACGCGTCGGTCAGCGAGCGCATGCCGTACCCGGAACCCATCGCCACAAACGGCTCGTGCCGGATGTCGGCCACCCTCGTCCGCGCCCGGCCAGCCAGGGGATGCCGGTGGTGCACCACGAGTCGGAGCGGTTCCCGGTACAGTGCCGCCGAGCCGATGGCCCGGCCCGGTGCGGCGACCGGGGCCGTGAGCGCCAGGTCCGCGGAACCGGCGGCCAGTTCCGCCAGGCAGCCGTCCCGGGCGCCCTGGCTGAGGTCAAAGGCCGTCTGGGGATGCCGGCTCCGGAACGCACTGATGAGCAGCGGCAGCATCGCCTCGCCGAACGTGTGCTGGAACGAGATCGCGATCCGGCCGCGGACCACTTCGGACTCGTGCCGGACGATATCCAGTCCGCTCTGGAACTCGCCCAGGGCGGCATCAATATGGGGCAGCAGCGCCTTCGCCGCGGGCGTCAGCCGCACCCCGCGGCCGTCCGGACCACAAGGTCGGTCCCCACGATGGCGCTGTCCCGGGCAATCGCCCGGCTCACCGTTGACTGCGGCAGGCCCAGGACCTCGGCTGTCTCGGTAATGTGCTCCGTGCGGCCGAGTTCGGCCAGCAGCGGCAGGAGGGGCAGCAGCTGCACCAGCTGTTTGTGTTCAACGTCCATCTGACCTCCCCTGGCACTGCCGGACACGCGGGCATCGTTCCATATTTGCTATCTATTCTATGGAAATCATGCATTGGAAGCATTCCTGCGCAGGTTCTACCCTGAAAACATGCCACGTTTGCCCTCGGCCGCTGCCAGCCCCACCCGTGCGGCGAAACCCGCCGCCTGGGCCGGCCATCCAAAGGGTTCCAAGGCCTACCGCAGGATTCTCGCCGGGCTTGCCTTCGCCGGCGTCGCAACCTTCGCCCAGCTCTACTCCACGCAGGCAGTGCTTCCACTCCTCGCGGCGGACCTGCAGGTTTCGGCTGCCGAGGCCGCGCTGACGATCTCGCTGGCGACCGTGGGACTGGCCGCGACGGTCCTCCCCTGGTCCTTCCTGGCCGACCGGATCGGCCGTGTCCGGGCGATGATGTGGGGCATTTCCGCGGCCACCATCCTGGGCCTGGCGGTCCCCCTGGCCTCCAGCTTCCCCGTGCTGCTGTGTCTGCGCATGCTTGAGGGGATGGCCCTGGGCGGCATCCCGGCCATCGCGATCGCGTACCTCAACGAGGAGGTCAATAAGGCCCACGCCGCCCTCGCGGCCGGAAGTTACGTCGCCGGCACCACCCTGGGCGGCCTCGCCGGCAGACTGGTCGCCGGACCGGCCGGCGAACTGTGGGGATGGCGGGCCGCGGCCCTGGCTGTCTCCGTTCTGGCCACAGCCGCGGCGGTCCTGTTCCTCGTACTCGTGCCGCGGGCACAGGGTTTCTCGGCCGCGGCGGCGGGCGGCTTCCGGGGGGCGCTGCGGACACTCGGCGGCCATTCCCGCAATCCCCGGCTGCTGGCCCTGTACGTCCAGGCCTTCCTGCTGATGGGCGGCTTCGTGGCCGTCTACAACTACCTCGGATTCCGGCTCTCCCGGGAGCCTTTCAGCCTGCCGGCCACGGCGATCAGCCTGATCTTCCTGGCGTACCTCTCCGGAACGGTCTCGGCGCGCTGGGCAGCGGGGCTGACTGTGCGGTTCGGCCGGCGCAGCGTCCTGATCGCCGGCACGGCACTGATGGCGGCCGGCCTGGCCCTGACGCTCACCCAACTGCTGGTCCCGATCCTGCTGGGACTGCTGGTGTTCACCGGCGGATTCTTCGCGGCCCACAGCATCGGTTCAGGCTGGACCGGAGTGATCGCCTCGACTGGCCGGGCGCAGGCCGCCTCGCTGTACAACCTCGCCTACTACCTCGGCTCCAGCGTGCTTGGCTGGGCCGGCGGCCTGGTCTTCCAGGGGCTCGGCTGGACCGCCCTTGCCCTGTCGGTCATCGGGCTGGCATGCGCGACGGCGGTGATCACCGCCGTCGCGCATCCACGGTCGGCGCGGGCTAGTGGGCCGCCTCCAGCGCCTGCACGAGATCCTCGATGATGTCGGCCGGGTCCTCCAGCCCCACCGAGACCCGCAGCAGGCTCGCGTGCGGCTTGGCGCCGGCTTCCACTGGCCGGTGCGTTAGCCCCGCCGGGTGCTGGATGAGAGTGTCAATGCCACCGAGGGACACGGCGTGGGTGATCATGCGGACGGCGGACGGGACCCGCTCCGCGTGCCCGGCGCTGGTGAGCTCAAAGGCCAGGAGCGACCCCGGTCCGGACATCTGCGTGCCGATGAGGCCCCCCGGATCGCACTCGGCCAGGCCGAGGAAATAGACCCGCTTCACCAGTCCGTGCCCGGCCAGGGCCACCGCGACCTTCTCGGCGCTGGCCTGCTGGGCGCGGACCCGGACCGGAAGCGTTGCCAGCCCGCGGTGGAGAAGGTAGGCCGGCCACGGGGTCAGAATGCCACCGGTCACCGCCCGGATCTGGCGCAGACGCCCCGCCCATTCGGAGGCCGTCGCCACCACGCCGCCCATGGCGTCGCCGTGGCCGCCCAGGAACTTCGTGGCGCTGTGCAGCACCATCGCGGCACCGTGCCTGAAGGGCTGCTGCAGCACAGGGCTGGCGAACGTGTTGTCCACCAGGAGCGGCACGCCGTCCGCGGCGGCGGCCATCTCGGCGATGTCGACAAGCTCGAGGGTCGGGTTGGCCGGCGTCTCCAGGATCACCAGGCCGGTGTCCGGCCGGAGGGCCGCCGGCACGCCCTGCGGCGTCGTAAATGTGACTTCATTGCCAAGCACTCCGGAGGCGAGCAGGTAGTCGCTGCCGCCGTAAAGGGGCCGCACCGCCACGACGTGCTTCTTGCCCGCCGCCACCACTGCCAGGAGCACCGCGCTGAGGGCCGCCATGCCCGTGGCAAAGGCCACTGACTCGGGGGTCCCTTCCAGGACGGCGAGGCCCGACTCGAAGCGTGCGACCGTGGGATTCCACAGCCGCTGGTAGACCGTGCTTTGCCCCTCCATGTGCGAGCCGCCGGTGGCCATGTGCTCATAGGCCAGGCCGCCGTCGTGCACCGAGGGAAGCGGTGCTGTGGTGGAAAGATCGATCGGCACCGCGTGGACGCCGAGTTGCGTCAGGCCGTCCCTGCCGGCGTGCACCGCCATTGAATCTTGAGAGAGCACCTCTACTCCTTACGAATATTCGCCATTGAATCCCGTAAGCATTAGACAATAATTCGAGCATTTGTAGGGGTCGCGAATGGAACGGCGTGTTTAAGCCGTTTATGATGAACAGACACTACTTTGAGGAGGATCCGTGAACGTTGGCGCGAAGAATGTTCGGCCGGGGGCTAGCGAGCCGCTGGACGCGATCGACGAGCGCCTGCTCGCTGCCTTGGTCGCGGATGCCCGCATCTCGAACAAGCAGCTGGCGGAGCTGGTGGGGATCGCGCCGTCGACGGCGTTGATGCGCACCCGCGCGCTGTCGGAGCGCGGCATCATCGAGGGCTTCGAGGCTAATTTGAGCCTGTCCGCGATCGGGCGATCGGTCCAGGCGCTCATCGCCGTGCGGCTCCGCGCCCACGACCGCGAGCAGATCGACCGCTTCACGGCCCGGGTTCCAAAACTGCCCGCGGTGCTCTCGACCTTCCACACGTCCGGCTCGGTGGACTACCTGCTGCACATCGCAGTCGCCACCACGGAGGACCTGCGGGACTGGGTGCTGGACAACCTGGCCACCGACCCCGTCGTGGGCCACACCGAAACCACGCTGGTCTTCGACCACATCCAGGGCAACCACGGCCCGCTGCCGTAAGGCGTGCTGCCCCGCTAGACGCGCCGGCGCAGTGCGCCCCGCAGCGTGATGGCTGCCAGGGTAAGCGCGGCGGCAGCGCACACCATGACGAACCCGGCGACGGCGGTCTGCAGCCCGACCAGCCCTGCCGCCAGCCCCAACCCGATCACCGGCAGGGCGCTGCCGAGGTACGTGATGACGTAGACCGTGCTGATGACCTGGGCGTGCCGGGCAGCCTCCACCTTGCCGGCGACGTCGTTGAAGACAGTCCGGAAGGCCATCCCCTGCCCCACCCCGGCAGCAACGCTGGCGGAAATCAGCAGCCACGGGCTGCTCCAGGCGGCAGCGGCGGCGATCAGCAGGACCGAGACGCCGAGCACGGCGAGGCCCACGGGCACGGCAAAGCGTCCCCGGACGGCCAGCAGTTGGCTCAGGGCCGAGGAACCCAGCGTCAGCCCGGCCAGCAGGCCGATCAGGGGCCGCGAGTCCGCATTGACAATCTGCGCGAAATAGCCCGGTGCGAGGGAGAGGCAAAAGCCAAAGACGGTGAAGCTCAGGAAGCCGACGGAGGAAGCCAGCCAGAAGGCGCCGCGGGCGTCGCTGGAGACCGACGGCCGCCGCGGCGCCAGGACCCGCAGCGGCTGCGGGCCGCCATGCAGGCTGATCGCGGGCCGCGCCTTGAGCAGGTAAAGCGGCACCAGCATGGCGGCGAGGACCAGGGAGTGCAGGTAGTACGGCGTCGACGTCGGGCCGGGCAGGAGCGAAAGGACGCCGCCGATCACAGGGCCGGCGGCAACCCCGCCGGCGGAGGCCAGAAGGGTGAACCGGGAGGCCCATTCCGGCCGGCTGGGCAGGAGCTCGCGGAGGGCGGCGGAACTCGCTCCGGTGGCGAGCGCTACGGCGATGCCCTGCAGGGCCCTGCCGGCGGTGAGCGCCGTGAGGCTGTCCGCCGTGGCGAAGACAAAGCCGCCGGCCAGACCCACCAGGACGGCCAGCACCAGGGCCGCCCGGCGTCCGATATGGTCGGACCAGTGGCCCGCCAGGACAAGCGTGGCCACGAGCGCCAGGACGTAGGCGGAGAACGCCACAGTGACGTCGAGGGGCGTGATCCCCAGCTTTGCCTGCAGCAGCGGATACAGCGGTGTCGCCAGGTTCGCACCGACGAGCAGCGTGAAGATCACGACCCCGGCCATGACGAGCCGCGCGGTGGTGGATGCATCCCAGGCCCAGCGGTCAGCTGTGGCCGGTCGCATGCGGAGTTCATTGAAAACTGTCATGGCCGTGCCCTTGCAAGGTGTCGGTCCGCCGCTGTTCATTGTGGCGAACACGGCGGGCCGGTCGAAGATTGGTAGCTACAGAATGCGGCACCAATGAGCCCCGCGGCTAAATTTTCTGCGAAAATTGAGCAAAACAGTCATTCTCGAACTGTTAAAGTGAACCGGAGTGATGATTTGAACAGTGTGGACCCTACCGACCTGAAGATCCTGCTGGAGCTGATCCGGGATCCGCGGATCCAGATCGGCGACCTCAGCGACGCCCTCGGCATCGCCCGGAACACCGCCCAGACGCGCGTGCGGCGCATGTTGCGCTCGGGCATACTGCACGACGGCGGCCGCGAGATCGATCTGGAAGCGGTGGGCTACGACGTCGTCGCCTTCGTGACGATCGAGGTCAACCACCGCGAGCTCGACGGCGTCGTGGGCGCCCTGCGGCTGATCGCCCAGGTCCTGGAGGTCCACGAAATCTCCGGCCGGGGCGATGTCTGGTGCCGTGTCGTGGCGACGGACACCCACAACCTCCAGACGGCCCTCCGGTCGATCCTGCGGATCAAGGGCGTGATCCGCACGGAAACCGTCCTGGCCCTGCACACCCATATCCCCTACCGGGCCGAACCGCTCATCGGCAGGCTCGCCCAGGGCAGCGCACTGGCCCCCGGCCGGCCCGCGCGCCGGGCCGCGCGCCGGGCCGCTTCCGCTGATCGCCAGGGCGACGCTGGATAATGGCCCGGTGACTATCATCGACAACGCCGTATACGTTGAAGGCATCCGGAGCGCCGAGCCCGAAAGCCTTGAGCAGACCTTTGAGTCCCTCACCGAGCAAGGCGGCATGGCCTGGATCGGCCTCTACCGTCCCACGGAGGAGGAAATGGCGGCGGTGGCCGCGGAGTTCGGCCTGCACGGCCTGGCCGTGGAGGACGCGATCTCCGCTCATCAGCGCCCCAAGCTCGAACGCTACGACGACAACCTCTTCACCGTGCTCCGGCCCGCCCGGTACCTGGACGAATCAGAGTCGGTGGAGTTCGGCGAGCTGCACATCTTTACCGGCCGGAATTTCGTGGTGACCGTCCGGCACGCGGAGTCGGCCGTCGTCGGCCAGGTCCGGCGCCGGCTGGAGCGCCGCCCGGACCTGCTGCGCCACGGCCCGGAGGCGGTCCTCTACGCCCTCATGGACCAGGTGGTGGATGACTACGTCCCCGTGGTCAGCGGGCTGGAGAACGATATCGATGAGATTGAGGACCAGCTCTTCAGCGGCGATCCGAAGGTCTCGCGGCGGATTTACGAGCTCGCCCGGGAGGTCATCCAGTTCCAGCGGGCCATCCATCCGCTGCCGGATATGATCGGGCAGCTCCGCCGGGGCTTCGAGAAGTACCAGGTGGACAAGGATCTGCAGCACAACCTGCGCGACGTAGAGGACCACGTGGAACGTCTGATCTCCCGCGCCGACTCCTTCCGCGACATCCTCCAGAACGCCCTGACCCTCGACGGAACGCTGACGGCGAACCGGCAGAACGAGGCCAGCGCGGAGCAGAACGAGCAGGTCAAGAAGATCTCGTCCTGGGCCGCGATCTTCTTCGCCCCGACCTTTGTGGCCGGCCTGTACGGCATGAACTTCGACCACATGCCGGAACTGCACTGGGCGCTGGGCTATCCGATGGCAATCGGGCTCATGGCCGGCTCGGCGGCGCTCATGTACGCGATCTTCAAGCGCAAGGGCTGGCTCTGACGGGCTGCCGCGGCCCGCGGGCTGTCAGCGAGGGGTGCGACGGTTCCGTGCCTGTGCCAGCAGCCACATGAACGCAAGGATGAATACCGACTCGACCGCCGCCAGGAATCCGAGCATCAGCCATTGCCCCTCGGCGACGAACACGGCGGCGCCGGTGAGTACCAAAACTGTGCCAAGGACCAGGGCGTAGACGGCAAAGCCGGCGGCCACGCGCGCACTGCGCACGCCCGTGCGGAAGCCGAAGCCCTGCGGCTCACCCCCCGGGTATCCGGCCACGCGATCCGGTCCGCCGGGCTTTAGCCTGTCGAATTCCTCCCACGGGTCCCGGTCCTGGTCCTGTGCGGTCATGCTCCCATTATCCCGCGTTTCCGGCCAGGATGCCCGGGATTCAGGTCAGCCCAGGCCGAGCCGCTGCCTCACGAGCTCGCTCACCGCTTTGCCGTCAAAGCGCCCCGCGACCTTGGCGGTGACGGGCTTCATCACGGCCCCCAGCTGGCGGGGGCCGAGCTCGACGCCGTCGGCCTTCAGCCCGGCGATGACCTCATCGACTATCGCCTCGACCTCGGCCGGGGTGAGGGCTTTGGGCAGGTACTCCTCAATGACCTCCGCCTCGGCTATTTCCGCCGCGGAGCGCTGGTCCTGCCCCGCTTCCGCGTAGATGCGGGCGGTGTCGCGGCGTTTCGCGGCCTCCTTCTGCAGGAGGGCGGTTACCTGGGCATCGTCCAGGACGACCGGCGTCTTGCCGGATTTTTCGCGGGTTTCAATCTCCCCCAGGACATTACGCACCGTGGTCAGGGCAACTTTGTTGCCGTCCTTCATGTGGCTCACGACGTCGGCGTGGAGCCGCTCCTTCAGGGTGGTCATGATTCTCCTCTGGGGCGCGCGGCCGGGTTAGCCAGACAGCAGCCGGCGCCGGGGCCGCAGGACGGGTGAGGCCGGTATACCGCTGCCGGCCGCAAGGGCATCCAACACTTCAGCGATGGCGTCCAGCGACGTCCGCTGCGGCGCCCAGCCGAGGACCTCCCTGGCTCGCGAAGTGTCCATCACCGGAGCACCCGCCGCCATGTTCACCCAGCCCGAGTCGGCGGCAAGCAGCCGCGGCCGCCACAATGCAGCCGCTCCCGCGCGGAGCACGGCGAGAGGTAACGGGAACAGGCGGCGCGCGCGCAGCACTCCCGCGAGGATCTCCGGAGTGATGACGGGCTCGGCTGCGATGTTGAACGCCCCGCCGGCACCACTCTTCAGCACACGCCAATAAGCGTCGGCAACGTCGTCGGCGTGTACGGCCTGGAAGACGATTTCGGGCGGGATCGGAACGAGCGGCAGGAACGTCAGGCGTGCGAGCGCTTTGGGAATGTAGGGCCCCAGAAAATACCGGCCGATTTCGGCGCCCGCGTCCGCCTGAAAAATCAGCCCCGGACGCAACCGGGAGACCGTGACGGTGGGGTTTGCGCCGGCGAAACGGTCAAGGAGACGCTCTTGCTCGGCTTTATGGCGGCTGTAGTGCGCATTCTGGATACCTTCTGCGGGCCACGCCTCATTTGTCCGGACCCGCTTGCCGGCCGGGCTGTAGGCGCCGACCGAGGACGCGCACACCACGTGGCCCACACCCGCATTCCGGGCCGCGTCCAGGACGTTGGCGGTCCCAGTCACATTGGTCCTGAACAGGTCGGCCAAATCATGGTTGGGCTGGATCTGCCACGCCAAATGAACCACCGCATCGGCACCGGCGAACGCGCGCTCAAGTTCGGTTCCGCCGGGCTGGCCGACGTCCGCTTCATGCCACCGGACGCCGGCGTAGGGCGCTTGGGAGGGGTCCGGGGCCCGTCGGCTGAGGCCGACCAATTCCAACTCCCCATGGCCCTCGCTGCGCGCACGGTGAAGCCGGCGCAACAGCGCCGTCCCGACGTTTCCGCTGGCGCCGGTGATCGCTATCCGCATGAGACACCTCTCAACCGCGGCCGGCCCGGCCTTTGGGGCTTGAGCCGTGCGTCAGGGCCGGCGGCAAAGGCATGCCCTGCGGGTCTGTGACCCGCAGGGACGCGCCACCGCAGGCTCAGACCCGGCTACGGCGGCCAGCGATGGCCCCGTAGATCAGCAGCACAATGATGGCGCCCAGAATGGAGAGCAGCCACGTCCTGAGGTCGAAGAAATCGCCCAGGCCTCCGCCGAAGATCAGCGAGCCGATCCATCCGCCGAGTATCGCTCCGACCACGCCCAGAACGAGCGTTATGAGCCAACCCCCGCCTTGCCTGCCGGGAAGGATAGCCTTAGCAATGGCTCCCGCAACAAGCCCAAGCACGATCCAACCGAGGATCCCCATGACTTCACTCCTTTCGCCGAGCGTTGCCGGATTGGCCGCCCGTACTCGTGAGTTAATCAGCACGCTTACTTATTTTCAAGCACTTTTTGGTTAAGCCTGCGTAAAGGAGGAGCTGCCGGCAGCGCCGGTTGGCCCCGGTTGACCGAGAGCATCCGTTGCCCGTCTCTCGACCGAGCCCCAGCACCATCCGCGGCGCTGGACGTCCGCTTCGCAGGATTGCTGTCTGCGCGGCAGATTTCACCGCGTCTCCCTGTTGCCTGGGACTCGGATTGGGTAAGCTCGACGCCATGGCACGGCGCAGTTTTCTTCAATGGCCGGTCGTCCGTCAGTTCAGTACGGGCGACCTGCTGGGCCGCGGGCCGGCAGTGACCTCGCCGCAGACGAGGGCAATCGCCCCGCGGACGGCCACCGCGGACCGCGTCGTGCAGAGTGTGTGCCCGTACTGCGCCGTGGGATGCGGACAGCGGGTCTACGTCAAGGACGAGAAGGTTGTCCAGATCGAGGGCGATCCCGATTCGCCGATCTCCCGAGGCAGGCTTTGTCCCAAGGGCTCTGCCAGTGAGCAGTTGGTCAACTCGCCGGGCCGGCAGACCAAAGTGCTTTACCGTGCGCCGCGTTCCACCGAGTGGGAACACCTGGATTTGGCAACAGCGGTCGAGATGGTGGCGGACCGCTTTATCGAGACCCGCCGCAGGACGTGGCAGCAGGAAGACGACCAGGGCCGGCTGCTGCGCCGCACGATGGGCATCGCCTCGCTTGGTGGGGCAACCCTGGACAACGAAGAAAACTACCTAATCAAGAAACTCTTCACGGCTGCCGGGGCAGTGCAGATCGAGAACCAAGCCCGCATTTGACACTCCTCCACGGTTCCCAGTTTGGGAGCCTCGTTTGGACGCGGTGGTGCGACTCAATCACTGCAAGACATGGCTAACGCCGACTGCATCATCATTCAGGGTTCCAACATGGCTGAGTGCCATCCTGTGGGATACCAGTGGGTCGCGGAGGCGAAGGCGCGCGGAGCGAAGGTCATCCACATCGACCCCCGGTTCACACGGACCTCGGCGGTGGCGGACAAGCACATCCCGATCCGGGCCGGCTCTGACGTCGTGCTTCTGGGCGCCCTTATCAACTACGTCATCAGCAAGGACCTCTGGTTCAGGGAGTACGTCAGCGCGTACACCAATGCCGCCACGCTGGTCCACGAGGATTACCGCGACGCCGAGGACCTGGGCGGGCTGTTTTCCGGTTTCGATCCGGAGAAGGGGGCGTACGACACTTCATCGTGGGCCTACGCGGAACGAGGTGAGGGCGCGATTGGTGAGCCGGGGCCTCGCTCCGAACACGGCGCCGACGCGTCCGCACGTGCTGCCGGCGACACCTTCGGCAGCGGCGGCCCGGCTCTGGAGCATGCAGAAGTGCAGCGTGACGACACCCTGCAGGACCCCCGCACCGTCTTTCAGATCGTAAAGCGCCACTACTCCCGTTACACCCCGGAGATGGTCAGGGACATGTGCGGCATCGGCGTTGCGGACTTCGAGTATCTTGCCCGTACCATCACGGAAAACTCGGGACGTGAGCGGACCACCTGCTTTGCCTACGCCGTGGGTTGGACCCAGCACTCCCTGGGAGCGCAGTTCATCCGGGCCGCGGCCCTCCTGCAGCTACTGCTTGGAAACGTGGGACGCCCGGGCGGCGGCATCATGGCCCTGCGCGGCCATGCCAGCATCCAGGGCTCAACGGACATTCCCACCTTGTTCAACCTGCTGCCCGGATACCTGCCCATGCCGAGTGCCGGCCGCCATGACAGCCTCAGTGAGTATCTGGCAGCTATCGGATCGAAACAGCAAAAGGGCTTCTGGGCCGACGCCGACGCCTACACCATCAGCCTGCTCAAGGCCTGGTGGGGTGACGCCGCGAACGCGGACAACGACTGGGCCTACGACTACCTTCCGAGGCTGACCGGAGCACACGGCACCTATGAGACGGTGATGAGCATGCTCAAGGACGAGGTAGAGGGGTACTTCCTGCTCGGCCAGAATCCTGCCGTGGGCTCGGCCCACGGCCGGATGCAACGGCTGGGCATGTCTCATTTGAAGTGGCTCGTGGTGCGCGACCTGAACCTCATCGAGTCGGCAACCTGGTGGAAGGACAGCCCGGAAATCGAATCCGGGGAACTGCGCACCGAGGACATCGAGACCGAGGTGTTCTTCCTGCCGGCAGCGACCCATGTGGAGAAGGCCGGCTCGTTCACGCAGACCCAGCGGCTGCTACAGTGGCGGCACCAGGCCGTGGCGCCGCCCGGGGAGTGCCAAAGCGAACTGCAGTTCTTCTACGAGCTGGGCCAACGGATCCGGGAGAAGCTGGCCGGTTCCGAGGACGAACGCGACCGTCCGCTGCTCGATCTGACCTGGAACTATCCCACGGATGACCACGGCGATCCGGATGCCGAGGCGGTGCTTGCGGAGATTAACGGCCGTCATCTGGCTGGTCCCGACGCCGGCAAACCCCTCTCCGCATACACCGAACTCCGCGCCGACGGTTCCACGGCGGCCGGCTGTTGGATCTACACCGGGGTGTACGCCGACGGCTTCAACCATGCCGCCAACCGTAAGCCGGGCCAGGAACAGGGGCCGGCGGCTCCGGAATGGGGCTGGGCATGGCCGGCCAACCGCCGGATCCTCTACAACCGCGCGTCGGCAGACCCCGCCGGCAAACCGTGGAGCGAGCGGAAGAAATACATTTGGTGGGATCAGGAACAGGGCAAATGGGTCGGAGACGACGTGCCCGACTTCCCGGTTGACCGGGCACCGGGCAGTCACCCGGACCCCTCTGTCGGTGGACCGGCCGCGCTCAGCGGAGATGATCCCTTCATCATGCAGGCCGACGGCAAGGGCTGGTTGTTCGCGCCGAAGGGCCTCATGGACGGACCCCTTCCCACCCACTACGAGGCTCAGGAATCACCGGTGGCCAACGCGCTTTACCCGCAACAGCAAAATCCGGCGCGGCTGGTGTTCCCCCGCGCGGACAACCTCAGTGCGCCAAGCGCCGGTACCAGTGGCGCGGACATCTACCCGTACGTCTTCACCACGTACCGCCTCACCGAGCACCACACGGCCGGCGGGATGAGCCGGTGGCTCCCGTACCTGTCGGAGTTGCAGCCGGAGATGTTCTGCGAGGTCTCGCCCGAACTGGCTGCCGAGCGCGGACTTGAGCCCTACGGGTGGGCCACCATTATCTCGGCCCGCTCCGCCATCGAGGCGAAGGTGCTTGTCACTGACCGGATGAGGCCCCTGGCCGTTGGCGGTCATACCGTGCATCAAATCGGGCTGCCCTACCACTGGGGCGTCGGCAATAATGCCGTCGTCAGCGGTGACGCGGCCAACGATCTGCTCGGTGTGACGCTGGATCCCAACGTCCAGATCCAGGAATCCAAGGTCGCGTCCTGCGACATCCGCCCGGGCCGCCGGCCGCGCGGACAGGAACTGCTGGCCCTGGTTGCTGAGTACCAGGCGCGGGCCGGAGTGACCATCGAGACCGGTAACCGCGCCGTCACCGATCCCGCGGCGGAAGGCATCGAACCCGGCCCGGCTGAGGATGGCCGCACCGATGGTGGGCCGCGCTGATGAACGTGATCGCTACTGCCTTAGCCGAAGCACACAATGCCCCGCCCCGACTGCCGCTGCCTGCCGGCAGCGCGCCGGGCACCGACCCGACGTTGGAGGACTAGATGGGCCAGCTGTCCGGACCGACCGATCCCACTGCCGATGCCCACTGGGAGCACAACCACCATCCGCGGAAGGGCTTCTTCACCGACACTTCGATCTGCATCGGTTGCAAGGCCTGTGAAGTTGCCTGCAAGGAGTGGAACCACAATCCGCAGGACGGAAACCTGGAACTGCTCGGGTCCTCCTATGACAACACCGGGGCGTTGGGGGCCAGTACCTGGCGGCATGTCGCATTCATCGAACAGGGCCAGGAACGCATTATCGAGGCGCGGGAATCCGGGCGGGCCCTGGTCAATCTGGGCATGCCGCGCATAGGTCCTCCCGCCCCGGCAGCGCCTGCTGTCACGGACCTGGCGCAGGCAGACACCACACCGCCGGATACGGCAGACTTCCGGTGGCTGATGTCCTCCGACGTCTGCAAGCACTGCACCCACGCCGGATGCCTCGACGTCTGCCCCACCGGAGCGCTTTTCCGCACCGAATTCGGCACCGTAGTGGTACAGGACGACGTATGCAACGGCTGCGGAACCTGCGTGGCCGGGTGCCCCTTCGGCGTCATCGAGCGCCGCAGCGATGGCAGTGTCAAAGTCGCCACCAGCAGGGACGAACAGCACGCCAAGCATCCCGCTGTCCCCAACGTCGGCATCGCCCAGAAGTGCACGCTGTGCTACGACCGGCTGGTCGCCGATGAGACACCGGCGTGCGCCAAGGCATGCCCGACGACGTCCATCAAGTTCGGCGACCACGACGACATGGTGGAGACGGCCCGGGAACGGGTCGCCACGCTGCACGCGCAAGGACTGACCGAAGCGAGGCTCTATGGTGCGAACGAGCTCGACGGCGTTGGCGGAACCGGATCGGTCTTCCTCCTGCTCGACCAACCGGAGGTTTACGGGCTCCCGCCGGACCCGCGGGTGCCCACAGCCGATCTGCCGCGGATGTACCGGCGCGCCGGCATGGCCGTCGCCGGCATGGTAGCCGCAGCTGCCGTGGCTTTCCTGGGACGACGCGCGTGACCCACTCAGACTTCGACAGCTTCCGGCCACCCGAGCCTGCGCGCCGGCGCCGCACCGGCGGCAAGCGCGGCCCGGGCCGCCGCGACAGCGGTGACGGCTCCCGGGAAATGCCCATGGTTCCGGAGCCGGAATTCACCTCGTACTACGGCCGTCCTGTGGTCAAGCCGGCGCCCTGGGGCGACGACGTCGCTCTTTACCTGTTCCTTGGCGGCGTCGCAGGGGGTTCCGCACTGCTTGGCCTCGGCGGGCAGCTGACCGGGCGCCCGACGCTGCGCCGGAATGCCCGGCTGAGCGCCTTGACGGCGGTGAGCCTCGGCGCTGTGGCGTTGGTGAAGGACCTGGGCAGGCCCGAGCGCTTTCTGAATATGCTGCGGACCTTCAAGGTCACCTCGCCGATGAGTGTGGGCTCGTGGATTCTCAGCGCCTTCAGCGCCGGTACAGCCGTCTCGGCGGTGGCGGAAATCGACCGGCTGAGCGGGACCCGGCTTCCGCTGGGTCCACTGCGGAAGGTGCTGCAGGCTGTCGAGGGACCAGCCGGATTTGAGGCGGCGTTGTTCGCCGGACCGCTGGCGGCATACACGGCGGTCCTGCTCGGTGACACCGCCACACCGACGTGGAACGCTGCGCATGAGGAACTGCCTTTCGTTTTCGTGAGTTCGGCGGCCCTCGCCTCTTCCGGGCTCGCCATGATCACGACCCCGGTGCACGAGGCAGGTCCCGCCCGGAAACTCGCCGCCTTTGGCGTCTTGGGCGACCTGGTGGCTACGCGGGTGATGGAGCACCGGATGGACCCGGTCGCAGCCGAGCCCCTGCATCAGGGCAAGGCGGGGGCCATGCTGAAATGGAGCGAGCGGCTGGCGGTCGCGGGCGGGCTGGGGTCGCTGCTGGCCGGCCGCAACCGCGCGGTGGCCGCGGCCTCGGGACTGGCGTTGCTGGCTGCCTCGGCCCTCACCCGGTTCGGCGTGTTCGAGGCCGGCCTAGCCTCGGCCCGGGACCCGCGCTACACGATCGAGCCTCAGAAGAACCGGCTCGCCGCCCGCCGCGCGGCGGGCGTCACCGGCGACTCGATCACCACTGCCGGCTGACGCACCGGCCGTGGTCTAGCGGATCTCGATGCCCTGGCCCGCGGTGGTGTACCCGATCACGGGATGCCCGGGCAGTTCGCCGACCACGAGCAGGCCGCCGGAGGTCTGCGCATCGGCCAGAAGCAGCAGATCGTCTTCAGTGACCCCGGGAGCGGCGCCCACGTGCGGCCGCACCCAGTCGAGGTTGCGCCGGGTCCCGCCGGAGACGAAGCCATCACGAAGCGCCTCCCGCGCCCCGTCGATCAGCGGTACCGCGTTCAGCTCGATCACTGCACCCACGTCCGAGGCGCGGACCATCTTGTACAGATGTCCAAGCAGGCCAAAACCCGTCACGTCCGTCGCTGCCCTGGCGCCGGCGGCAACCGCGGCCTCGGACGCGTCGCGGTTGAGGGCCGCCATCGTCTCTACCGCTTCGGCGAACACCTCACCGGTCTGCTTGTGCCGGTTGTTGAGGAGGCCGACGCCGATCGGCTTGGTGAGCGTGATGGGCAGCCCCGGCTGGGCGGCGTCGTTGCGCAGCAAACGGTCGGGATGGGCGACGCCGGTTACCGCCATGCCGTATTTCGGCTCCGGATCATCAATGGAGTGCCCGCCAAGCACGGGGCAGCCGGCCTCGGACGCCACGCTCAGGCCGCCGCGGAGGACTTCGGTCATCAACTCCAACGGCAGGACACCGCGGGGCCAACCCACGAGGTTGATAGCTGTGACCGGCCGGCCGCCCATCGCGTAAATGTCTGAGAGGGCGTTGGCGGCAGCGATGCGGCCCCAGTCGAAAGCGTCGTTGACGACGGGCGTGAAGAAGTCGGCGGTTGTGAGTACGGCCAGGTCCTCGCGCACCAGGACCGCTGCCGCGTCATCACCGCTGTCGAGACCAACCAGCACGTCTGCGCCGGGTTGGCCCATGAGTCCGCGGACCACATCTTCGAGCTCGCCGGGCGGAATTTTGCAGGCACAGCCCCCGCCGTGGGCATAATCGGTAAGCCGGAGTGCGCCGGCCGCACCATCATCGAGTCGCTGAACTGACGTCTGGGCCTCATTCACCCGCCTAGCGTACCCCTTCAGGGCAACCTGCTATATTGAGGCGCGGTGGCGTCCGGGTCCTGGTGGGCCCCCCGGTCTTCAAAACCGGTGAGGCTGAGCATCTCGGCCTGGCGGGTTCGATTCCCGTCCGCCACCGCCAACTACCGGCACGGAACGCCGCGAAACGAGGAGGGACCCTGGACAAGGTCGATCCGCGCCGCCTGATTCCGCGAACGAATGACCTGCTGGCGCTGCCGGCCGTCCGCGAGGCCCGGACACGCCTAAACGAGCGCGTCATCCGCGAACTCGTCGGGCAGGTCCAGGAGCAGGCCCGGCGCGGTGAGTTCCCTCCCGGACAGGTGGAATCAGCTCTGCTGGGCGCCATTGCTGCACGGAAGGCGACAACCCTGCGCCCTGTGCTGAACGCAACCGGCGTGATCGTCCACACCAACCTCGGGCGCGCACCCCTTTCTGCAGGCGCGGTGGAAGCTGTTGTCGCGGCCAGCGGCTACGTCGACGTGGAGCTGGACCTGGCAGACGGCAGCCGCTCCCACCGGGGTGCAGGCGCGCGTGCCGCCCTGCTCGCCGCTTGTCCCGCCGCCGAGGATGCCCTGGTGGTCAACAACGGAGCTGCGGCGCTGGTATTGGCCACTACGGCCCTGGCCGCTGGCCGGGAGGTGGTGGTGAGCCGCGGCGAGCTGGTTGAGATCGGCGCGGGCTTCCGGCTGACCGACTTGATGGAGTCGACCGGCGCGGCACTTCGCGAGGTCGGCACGACCAACCGGACCCATCTGCGTGACTATGCCGGCGCTCTGGGGCCGGACACGGGCTGCGTACTCAAGGTCCATCCGAGCAACTTCCGGGTTGACGGATTCACGTCCGCTGTTCCGCTGCACGAACTGAGCCAGCTGACGGTGGCAAACGGGGTACCACTCGTGGGCGACCTGGGCAGTGGACTGCTGGCACCCGACCCGTACCTGCCCGATGAACCCGATGCTGCCACCGCCCTGGCGAGCGGGGCCGACGTCGTCATCGCCAGCGGTGACAAACTGCTGGGCGGCCCCCAGGCCGGCTTGCTGCTTGGCCGTAAGGAGATCATCACCCGGTTGGCCCGCCACCCGCTCGCCCGGGCGGTCCGGGCCGACAAACTCGCCCTCGCCGCCCTGGAGGCGACCGTGGCGGGCGGACCGCCGCCGGTTGTCCAGTCGCTGCACGCCGATCTGGGGCAATTGCGGCGCCGCACCGACAGGCTCGCCCAAGCCCTCGGGGTACCTGTCGTGGCCCATGACGGCCGGGTTGGCGGCGGCGGTGCCCCCGGTGTTCCCCTGCCGGGATGGGCGCTCCTGCTCCCTGAAAGACTTGCCGGTTACTTGCGCGCCGGCGACCCGGCAGTACTGCCGCGCGTCCACGACGGCTCCTGCCTGGTCGACCTCCGCTGCGTGCCCGCAGCTGATGATGACCGGATACTGGACGCCGTGCGGCAGGCGCTGGCAACCCTGCAGGTTGCGGATGCAGGCAGGGCGGGCTGAGCAGTGCACGTCATTGCCACAGCCGGACATGTCGATTCCGGCAAAAGCACCCTGGTTCGCGCCCTTACCGGTATGGAGCCGGACCGTTGGGAGGAGGAACGGCGCCGCGGGCTAACCATTGACCTGGGTTATGCCTGGACAACGTTGCCGTCCGGACAGGACGTGGCATTCGTGGATGTGCCGGGCCACGAACGCTTCCTCGGCAACATGCTTGCTGGAATCGGTCCCGCTCCCGTTGTCTGCTTCGTCGTCGCCGCCGACGAGGGCTGGCAGGCTCAGTCAAGTGATCACCGGGATGCCGTCGCTGCGCTGGGCATCGAACATGGCGTCGTAGTCCTCAGCCGCACGGACAGGGCATCCGGGCAGCGGCTTGCGGATGTACTCGCCAGGACCCGCACAGAGCTGGCCGGGACCGGTCTGCAGAACGCGCCTGCAGTAGCTGTGTCGGCCATCGACGGGACCGGCCTGGCTGACCTGCGTGCCGCGCTCGACGACGTTCTGGCCCATGTTCCTGCCCCAGCCACCACCGGACGGGTCCGGTTGTGGGTGGACCGCTCGTTCACGATTACCGGTTCCGGAACGGTGGTGACCGGAACGTTGGCAGCAGGAACCCTGGCTCAGGGCGACCGGCTGGAGCTGCTCGGTCACGCCGGTTCCCGGCCCGTCGTGGTCCGTGGCCTGCAGAGCCGCGACACCTCATACGCCTCGGTGGAGCCGGTCAGCCGGGTGGCGTTGAACCTGCGCGACGTTTCCGCCCCGGACATCCGCCGCGGAGATGCGCTGGTTACCCCCGATGCGTGGCCCGTCACGGCGGTCTTGGGCATCCGCCGCACCACCGGTGCGGCCTATACGGATGTACCGGAACAGCTCATGGTGCATGCCGGCACTGCCGCTGTGCCGGCCCGGCTGCGTCCCTTTGATGCCGACCACGCCCGGCTTGTCCTCGACAGGCGCCTGCCGCTCGTTCTCAGGGACCGTCTGGTGCTGCGAGACCCCGGGAGCCGTTCGGTGCTGGGCGGCGCACAGATCCTCGACGCCGATCCCCCGGCCTTGCGGCGGCGCGGCGACGGCGCCCACTGGGCAGAGCGGCTCACAGGCATGGACGCCGCCGGAGACGTGCTGGGGGAAGTGGCCCGCCGCGGGGCCGTGCAGGAGCAACATCTGCGTCGGCTCGGACTGCTGCCTGCGCGCGACCCGGAGCCGCCCCCCGGCGTCCGGGTCCTCGGCGATTGGTGGGTGCATGCTCCCGTCTTCGAGGCATGGCAGCATCGGCTGCGCATGGCACTGCAGGCGTTGCATGAACGCGATCCCCTGGCCCCAGGCCTTTCCCGCGGTGCGGCACGGGACCTACTCAGGCTGCCCGATGAGGGCCTTCTCGCCCCCGTCGTCCAGGATGCAGGCCTGGAACAGGAAAGCGGCCATATCCGGCTCCCAGGCACCGACGGCGACCTTGGCGCCGCCGGTTCGGCGGTCGCCGAGTTGGAGCGCCGGCTCACCGCGGATGCGTTCCATGCCCCGGAGGCCTCGGAGTTGGCCGCGCTGGGCTTGGGCGCCCGCGAGCTGGCTGCCGCCGAGCGCACCGGCCGCGTGCTGCGGTTGCGCGACGGGGTGGTGCTCCTGCCTACAGCGCCGGCCTTCGCGATGCGCGAGCTGGCCCGCCTGGAGCAGCCCTTCACCACGAGCCAGGCACGCCAGGCGCTCGGGACCACACGACGGGTCGCGGTTCCGCTGCTTGAATATCTCGACTCACGCGGCTGGACTCGGCGCCTGGATGCCGGTCACCGCACCGTGGTGCACAGATCCGGCTGAACGGGAAGTCTTCGTGGCAGATAAGCCCCCTGCAGGCGCGGCGAGAGGCCACCAGCGTAAAGCGCGGGGCGTACAAGCTCGCAGCCGACGAGGGGACCGCACTGTGGTTCACGAACGCACTGGTCATGGTCAAGGCAGGCGGCCCCGAGACGAAGCAGCGGTTGACCGTTGTAGAGATTTTGCATCGGGCGGGCTACTCACCGCCGATGCACCGGCATTTGGTCGAGGATGAATCCTTCTACATTATTTCCGGTTCGGCTCTCTTCGAGAGCGACGGTGAGCGCTTCACCGTGCAAAGCGGCGATTTCGCCTTTCTTCCCCAAGGTTCCACCCACTCGTTTCTGGCGGGACCTCAGGAGCCCTTCCGCTGCCTGGTGATCACTGTGCCGGCCGGCTTCGAGACCTTCACCGCCGAGGTGGGAGTACCTGCAGCGCGGAGGGAACTGCCGGAACCCGCCCCTATCGACGGCGACGTACTGGCCAGCATTGCCGCCCGCCATAACATCGAGATCTTGGGACCGCCGCTTACTCCTTGACCTGCCCATCCTCGGTGCCGGCCGGCGGCGGCTGACCCTGGGCGCCGTGGATCGGCTGCTTACATTGCGGGAGTCATGGCTCAAGGGTTCAAAAACCCCTGAAAATTGTGGAGCTAAGGAGATTCGAACT
Organism: Arthrobacter sp. NPDC058192; assembly: GCF_042883665.1. NCBI lineage: Bacteria > Bacillati > Actinomycetota > Actinomycetes > Micrococcales > Micrococcaceae > Arthrobacter > Arthrobacter sp. NPDC058192. The sequence goes on from NZ_JBHVVJ010000018.1 coordinate 76,290, forward strand.
CCTGACCTCTTCTCTTAAAAGGGGTCATTTTGGCGTATTTCAAGACCTTGTACTATCCCGAAAATCTGCGGAATCTAGGGGTTTTTAACGCCCCCCACGGTCAACGAGATGTCACTGTTTTTCATCGTTTTCGATGAGTAAACGATGAGTGGATTCGGCACCCTGACCGGACATGATCCGACCCAAAATCTTGCGGTTTGGCACCCACACGGCAACCGGCGGACGTGGGTCGTTCGTCGTGTTCGGGCCTCTCATTCTTCCACGACAGTTGAAAATCATCGACCGACCAGCTGCATCTTCTGTTTGGCATCCTGATATCCGATCGTCGCTGGGCGTGCCCTCCGCGCAACAGGGCGCTTCGCGCCGTTGGCTGCCCAAAACTTCGCTCGGCGCTCCGAAGTCGCTTATTTCCTCGCAAATGTTTGGACCGCTCACGGTTCCCCAAGTTGCACTCCGGCCCCTCATACCCAGCGATGGATCCCCTATCAGAACGCCGCCGAAACGAATGACCACGGAGCGTGCCGTCACCACCCCCGCACAGGCTGACGAAACGTCCGTTATCGGCGTCTTGACTACGGGAGTAGAAGTAGCTGCGAGGGCTCCTGTTCCATGACTAATCGGTGTTTCGCTGACGACCTGCCGAGCCGGACTCCGGCAACTCAAGCCGGGACGCTATTATTCGTAGGGCTTGTCGAAGTAGAGCGAATAGGGGCGCAGATGCAACACATACGTGAACATGCGGACTATGAGGCATTCTGCGCATTGGCGCGCTTGGCTCTGGAACGCACCGCGGATCGCCTACTCGCCAATTCGTTTACGGACCTGCTTTCGTTGGACAGCAGGTGGCACCCCAACGGCTTTGCGGTGTTTCATGTGGACGATCATCACGACCTTGGACAACTGCGCCTCCATGTTTGGCCGGACACTGAGAGGGTTAGGCGGCTCGACGACGCCCCGGTTCATACTCATGTTTGGCACCTCTGCAGCCGCATCTTGGTTGGGACCTATTCCGAGACTCTCTATGAGACGTCAGGTCCCGGGGTGAGCGGAACCACGGAATACCACAGCGCTGACATCGACTACCTAGTCGACAAAGATACTTTCACCGCGCACGGCAAAGCGTTTCTTCGGCCGGTTCTGACGACCAATGTTTCCGGGAGTGGGTTTCACGAGGTTCCCGCAGATGTCCCCCACGAAACGCACATAGGGGAAAGGTCATTCGTTGCGACTCTATTGCTCACATCTCCCCCAGTGTCGGCACGGGCCACAATGTACGCATCGGATGAAATCCGCCCGAGTACATACGAGCGTCCCGCACTCAGCTATGAGCAGAAGAAGGGGCTCCTTCGTCGTTTGGAGCAGGAACTCAGGATGAGGGTATCGCGTTGAGGGCAGTTCGCACCTGGGCACTACATGCACTTAAAAAATTCCTCAAGCGCATCGATTTCTGGGCCCTGATCGTGGCTGCTGCCTATTTCACGTTCGCAGGCTTGACGGGCAAGCGATACGAGGAACTAATCCCCATCATCGTTGCACTGCTTGGCTTGCTCGCGGTATCCCAATTCAGAAATCGTGCAGATGTCGTGGACGAGGTCAAAATGTGGAAACGGGAAAGGACTGGCCTCTTTTCGTCCAAGTTCCCGCAAAGATATTTGGATGCTCAATCCAACGTCTCACACAGCTACTTCTACACGGGTGCAACGATGCGACGCACGATAACGAACATGCACGAGCACCTCACGCGCATCCTGGAACACCGCGGTTCAGTTCAAATGCTCTTACCAAACCCCAGTAATGAGCGCCTGTTAGAGATAATTGCCGAGACTCATCCCACCAAGGATGCCCAAGGCATCAAGGCCGACATCGAGAATGCGCTGCGGCTCGCCCAAGAGCTGGAACCAGGCAAAGGCGACGTCAAAATCCGCACTATTGACTTCGTGCCACATATCGGAATCAATGCCATGGACGTCGACTTGCCGGACGCGTTGATCATGGTCCAGATGTACGAGTTTAAAGGGAAATCCGAACGTGCGCCGATCTTCCTTCTGGACAGAGATGACAAGGAGTGGTTCAAGCACTTTAAGGAGCAGATCGATCGCCTATGGGATAGCGGCACGGACTACCCGCCTACCATGTCGCTCTAGTCTCCGCAACCTTTGGCCATTGCCCGCGACGCGGCCATCGATACCGAACTCGTCAGCTTCACCATGGCCCTGGAACTCGTTTAGGGGAACCTCGGAGTCGCCGTCCCACCCGAATCGGCGGTCCGGGGGCACCCGGCGTCAGCCCACGCACCAGCGCCAATCACCAATCACCGATGCCGACCTGAACTGGAGGACCCAGCTCGACCAATCTATGGCACGCACGCTCCCCACAGCAGTAACCGTCCTGATTCAGGCGCTCACCGGCACGGCACCACCGGACTAGAATGACCGTCCTGGCATCCGTCTGCCAGCCGGGTTCTGGACATCGGCGCGTGCGGCCGGACGGGCGGCAGGACTTGAAGATCATGGGGTACGGGATGCTCAGCCACTTCGGCGGATCGTGGACGGTCCGCTGCGGACTCAGGTTGGACCGCACCCCAAGCTGACAGGTGGCGCCTAGGGTGTGGTCATCAGAAGTGAGGGATTTGATTTGCGGTCGACCTCGATCCCGGTTCCATCGTCCACAAGCGGGAAAACTTTCAGGCTTATCGACCCCTACTACTGCTAGGGGAGCTACCCTTACGGCTCCCAAATAGTATGCCGTGGATAGCCCGAATTGGCCCCAACAGCGGATGCAATCAGGGTCACGGGAACGAGTTTGTCGAGCTCAGCCAGGTTGACGAAATCTCCATTATCGGCTCTTGAAGATCGGCGAGGGAGGGCCACAGCGGCTCCGTCCGGCCGCAGGATAATGCCCGGATCGTTGGCGGCGTCATGCGGTATGGGTTGTACGAGAGACCCAGCAGCTTTCCGTGGCACTCAGGATGCAGAATTCACGAATTACCGGCTCCTTCAATTGTCCTCATTGGCGCATCCCTGTTGTGCGGAGCGACCAATACTTGGTCGGTTCATCCGATGTTCGGAGGGTTACCCCTTGTTAGGCTTCGAGTCCTTGATCCGGTGCCCGGGCATGATGGGCCGCGAGCAATCCACGAAGGGACCCCAATGACTCCGATGTCCGGCCCCCAGCCTGGTTCTACTAACGGGGACACCGCCCAAGGATTTGCTGACCTACCTGTCGGACCGCTGTCGGGACTGTTGGTGGCCGATTTCTCCCGTGTGCTGGCCGGCCCCTTGGCCACCATGACGCTGGCCGATTTGGGTGCCCGCGTGATCAAAGTGGAACGCCCCGGCGGTGGGGATGACACCCGCAGCTGGGGGCCGCCGTACTCCCCCACGGGGGTAACCTACTTTGAGAGCGCGAACCGCAACAAGGAGTCGGTCTGCCTGGACCTTGCCGACGCCGAAGACTTGCAACAGGCCCGGGAACTGGCCCGGCGTGCCGATGTCCTGGTGGAAAACTTCAAGCCCGGCGGGATGGCCAAACTGGGCATGGGGTATGCGGACCTATCCGCCGCCAACCCCGGCCTGGTCTACGCCTCGATCACGGGTTTTGGCTCCGCCGGAGGAGCCAATCTCATGGGATACGATTTCATCGTCCAGGCCTTGGGCGGGCTCATGAGCATCACGGGCGAGAATGACGGCAGCCCCACCAAGGTCGGCGTCGCGCTGGTCGACGTCCTGACGGCCAAGGACACCACCATCGGGATCCTTGCCGCCCTGGCGGCCCGGAACGTCTCGGGGCGCGGAGCCCATCTGGAGCTCAACCTGCTCTCCAGCCTGCAGGGCGCACTGGCCAACCAGGGCCAGGCCTTTCTCGGTGCGGGCCAGGTTCCGCACCGCATGGGGAGCGCCCACCCCTCGATTGTGCCGTATCAACTGCTCCAGTGCGCTGACGCGCCGCTGGCGGTGGCCTGCGGCAACGACGGACAGTTCGCCCAGCTTGCCCAGGTCCTGGGCGTTCCCGGGCTGGCCGGGGACCCGCGCTTTGCCACCAACAATGCCCGCGTGGAACACCGGGCGCAACTGATTCCACTGCTGGAGGAGGCCCTGTCCGCGTCCTCCGCCTTGATCTGGCAGGACAAGCTGATCGACGCCGGCGTCCCGGCCGGCCATGTGGCGGGCATCGACGAGGGGATTCAGTACGCCGAGTCGCTGGGGCTCGAACCGACCATCGAGGTCCGCAACGCTGCGGGCCAGCCGGCCGGGCGGCAGATCCGCCATCCCATCAGCTGGACGCCGGCATTCGCGGCACCCGCGGCGGCGCCGCCGTCGCTGGGCGAACACAGCCACACCGTCCGGGCGTGGCTGGCAGACGCTACACCCAGCGCAGGGCCAGCCAGAGGCTAGCTGCGACGTCAGGATCGTCCGGATCGGCCCGCAGCAGTTCCGTCGCGATTCCCATCCGGTGGCGCAGGGAGTTACGGTGGATCCCTAGCTCGCGGGCGGCACCCTCCCATTGGCCCCGGTGCCGGAGATAGGCGCGAACGGTGCGGACCAGATTGGCCCGTTGGTACCCCTGCAGCGCAGCCACCCAGCCCTGGGCCCGCGGGTCCAGGGCTCCTTCCGGGGCGGAGACAACCTGCCCGGCCGGCAGCGCGCGGGCCATGGCGGCCAGCTGCCCGGCCTCATCGTGCACGCGTTCCAGCGGCATCGGTCGGCTCAGCACGGCAGTGAGCATAGGGGTGCCCGCCTCGCCGCCGTCGTACGGGCCTGACGGCGCGTTGCCGTCGCCGCTGACAGGTGTTCCGGCGTCGCGGTGCTCCGTATCCAGCAGGTAGTAGCTGAGGCCGCCGGATGCATGGCGCAGCCGGCAGGAACGCAGGGCGCCGCTGGCTTCCGGCCAGCCGGTCCCGGCCCGGAGCCGCGACTCCAGGCCCTGGTCAATCCCAGAGGACGCCGCCGCGTCCCCGGCCTCGCCGTGTACTACCAGGAGACGCACGGCCCCGGTGGGCACGACGATGCCCAGATCCGGGGCCAGTGCCCGGCCGGCATCCACATAACCGGTGAGGAGGAGCTTTGTCACGGCCGCCCCGAGCGCGGCTGCGGTCGCGTCGCTCTCCTGCTGCTGGGCGGCCTTGAGCGAGAGCAGAACGCACACGGTCATGATCACCTGCCGGTCAGCCCGCGTCAGTTTGCGGCCGGCGCCGATGGCCAGGAACCCGGCCGTCCGCCGCCCCACCAGGACGGGATACTCTACGACGTCGGTGCCGTGAATCTGAAAGGTCGACGCCGAGTGCGTCACCGCCATGCCGAGCCGCGATGTCTCCCGGCGCAGCTGCCCCACAATTGCGTGGTTGTCTTGCGGCCACAGCGTTTCCGCCCCGCCGTCGACCGGAAGGAACGCCACCCAGCCGCCCAGCGCCTGGGCCAGGGCTTTGACCACGGATGGAAGCGCATCCGGCATAGTCGCCGCACGGGCCAGCGCTGTCTGCGTGCCCAGGCTGGCGGCCAGGTCCGCCTGGCCTTCCCGGCCTACGAGGTCCCAGTAGGCGCGGGAGACATTCATGAACGGCGTGCCGTCGGGCACCACCAGCAGCTCGAGTCCTGCTTCGGCGCAGGCGGCACTCAACGCCGGCGGCACCTCGTCCACGCCGGCCCCCAGGCCAAGGCCGAGGGCAGCGATGTTGCGCTCCACAAGGCGCCGGACGTAGGCCTCCACCTTGGTGGCCCCGCGGGAGACGGGCATGCCCGTGGTGAGGAGGAGTTCACCACCCTCCAGATACGGTGTGGGATCGTCGAGCTCGGAGATGTGCACGCCGGAGATCTGCCGCACGGCCACCGTGCCGCCGGCAGCCGGGCGGAGGTCGCTGCCGAGTCGGCTGTGCAGTTGGGCCAGGCTGATCACGGGGGGTCCCTTCCGAACAGACGCCGACTTTTTGGACAGTCTAACCAATTAGTGATCCACGGTGGACGGATCATCCAATGGCAGCCGGGAACGGGGACATTACTTTGTCTACATGACCAGTTCCGCTGAGAGCCTCCCCCAGACCCGCCACCTCGCCACCGCCATTCCCGGCCCCGTCTCCGCAGCGCTGCACCGAAAGCGGGAAGATCAGGTCAGTTCGGGTTTCGGCGTGGCCCTGCCCGTCTTCATCAACCGCGCGTCCGGCGGCGTCCTGGAGGACGTTGACGGAAACCGCATCATCGACTTCGCGTCCGGCATCGCCGTGACAAGCGTGGGCGCCGCCAACGCCCGGGTCCAGGCGCAAGTGGCCGCCCAGATGGACCGCTTCACGCATACCTGCTTCATGGTGACTGAATACGATTCCTTCACGCAGGTGGCCGGATGGCTGAATGAGCACACCCCCGGAGACTTCCCGAAGCGCACCGCACTCTTCTCCACCGGCGCGGAAGCCGTGGAAAATGCCGTCAAGATTGCCCGCGCCGCCACGGGGCGGGAGCGGGTGCTGGTGTTCGACGACGCCTACCACGGCCGCTCCCTGCTCACGATGGCCATGACCGCCAAGGTGAACCCGTACAAGAAGAACTTCGGCCCGTTCCCGGGCGAGGTCTTCCGCGCCCCCACGGCCACCCGGCTGTGGGCTGCAGGTCGCGAGGAAACCACCGCTGCCACCGCCCTGGCCGGCGTCGAGGCCCTGCTGCTCGAGAACGACCCCACGTCCTTCGCCGCGATGGTGGTCGAGCCCATCCAGGGTGAAGGCGGTTTCCTGGTCCCCGCCCCGGGTTTCCTGGCCGGGCTGCGGGAACTGGCCACCAGGCACGGCATTGTGCTGGTGATGGACGAGATACAGACCGGCATGGGACGGACCGGCACGCTCTTTGCCAGCGAGCACGAGGGCGTCGCCGGCGACCTCACTCTGACCGCGAAGGCCCTGGCGGGCGGCCTGCCGCTGAGCGCCGTCACGGGTCGGGCCGAGCTCATGAACGCCCCGCAAACCGGCGGCCTGGGCGGCACCTACGCTGGCAACCCGGTGGCCTGCGCCGCCGCCCTCGGGGTCTTCGAGGCCTTCGAAGACGGCAAGCTGCTGGCGAACGCCCTGACCATTGAGGCTACCGCCCGCGAAGTGCTGGAGCCCCTCGTGGACAGCACGGCCATCGTTGCGGAGTTCCGCGGCCGCGGTGCCATGCTCGCCGTCGAATTCGCAGATAAGGACACGCTGGAGCCGCGCGCCGATCTTGCGGCCCAAGTGGCGGCCGCCTGCCACCGGCAGGGCGTCCTGGTCCTGGTCTGCGGCACCCACGGCAACGTGATCCGGCTGCTGCCGCCCCTGGTTACCGGGCCGGAACTGGTGCGCGACGGCCTGGACGTGCTCCGCAGTGCGATCGTGGCCGCCAATGATGCCCAGAAAAACACTGCCGGCGCCACTGCCCTGTCAGCCGTCTAAGCCCAACCCCCGCACACTCCTGGAGAACACCATGAACGATTCCCATGACCTGCCGAACTCTGACCTGCTGAACATCGATTCCCTGTTCAGCGCCGAGGAACTGGCCATCCGGGACAAGGTGCGGTCCTTCGTGGACAGCACCATCAGGCCCAATATCGCCGCCTGGTATGAGCAGGCTGTCTTCCCGGTGGAGATCATCAAGGACATGGCAGGGCTGGGCCTGCTGGGCATGCATTTGAAGGGGTACGGCTGCCCGGGACGGTCCGCCGTGGAATACGGCATCGCCGCCATGGAACTGGAGGCGGGCGATTCCGGCCTGCGCACCTTCGTCAGCGTGCAGGGCTCGCTCGCGATGAGCGCCATCCACAAGCACGGCTCCGAGGAGCAGAAGAACCAGTGGCTGCCCAGGATGGCCGCCGGCGACGTCGTCGGCTGTTTCGGCCTGACCGAGCCCACCGCAGGCTCCGATCCGGGCAGCATGAAGACTTTCGCCCGCCGCGACGGTGACGGCTGGGTCATCAACGGCTCCAAGCGCTGGATCGGCCTGGCCTCGATCGCCGGGATCGCCATTGTCTGGGCCATGACGGACGACGGCGTGCGCGGCTTTATCGTGCCCACCGACACCCCCGGGTTCCAGGCCACCCCGATTGAGCCCAAGCTCTCCATGCGGGCCTCCATCCAGTGCGATATCGAACTGACCGAGGTCCGTCTCCCGGCCGTCGCGATGCTGCCGAATGCCAAGGGGCTACGCGGCCCGTTCGAGTGCCTCAACGAGGCCCGGTACGGCATCATTTGGGGTGCCATGGGGGCCGCACGGGACAGCTACGAGGCCGCCCTCAGCTACTCGCAGGAGCGGCTGCAGTTCGACAAGCCGCTGGCCGGCTACCAGCTGACCCAGGAGAAACTGGTCAACATGGCCTTGGAAATTAACAAGGGCATGTTGCTGGCGTTGCAGATCGGTCGGCTCAAGGAAGCAGGCGAGCTCAAGCCGCACCAGATCTCCGTGGGCAAGCTCAACAACTGCCGCGAGGCTATCCGGATCTGCCGCGATGCGCGCGCCATGCTGGGCGGCAACGGCATCACCCTCGGCTATTCGCCGCTGCGGCACGCCAACAACCTCGAATCGGTGCGTACCTATGAGGGCACTGACGAGGTCCACACGCTGATCCTCGGCAACCACATCACGGGCATCTCGGCCTTCCGCTGAGCCGCCGCGAGAACGCGGCGGCAGGACCGCCGGCCAGGACCGCCAGTAAAGGAACTCGGGCAATGAGCACAGCAGTCGAACTCCAGCATTACGTCGCGGGCACCTGGTGCCAGGGCGAGGGAGGCATCATCACTTCCGTCAATCCCGCCCGCCCGGCCGAAACCGTGGCGCGCGGCCTGCAGGCCGGCGCGGCCGACGTCGACCGCGCCATGGCCAGCGCCGTAGCAGCGAAGCATGGCTGGGCCCGCACGCCGGCCCATGAACGCGGTGCGGTGCTGCTGCGCGCGGCGGTGATCCTGGAGGCGAACGCGCAGGCCTGGGGGCTGGAGCTGGCCCGTGAGGAGGGAAAAACGCTGGCCGAGGGCCAGGGTGAAGTGCTGCGCGCCGCGCAGATCTTCCGGTATTACGGCAACGACGGCGACCGTGAGGCAGGGACGGTCTACTCCTCCCCGCGCCGGGGCGAGAAAATTTTTGTCACTCGCAAGCCGCTGGGAGTCGTTGGGGTGGTGACGCCGTTCAACTTCCCCATCGCCATCCCGGCCTGGAAGATCGCGCCGGCCCTGACGTACGGCAACACCGTGGTGTGGAAGCCGGCCAGCATGGTGCCGTTGCTGGCCATGCGGCTGACACAGGCTCTGGAGCAGGCCGGCCTGCCCGCCGGCGTCCTGAATCTGGTGATCGGCCCCGGGTCCATCGGGACCGCGCTGGTGGAGCATCCGGCGCTGGACGGGTTGTCATTCACCGGCTCCACCGGTGTTGGTCGCATGCTGGCCGCCGCGGCGGCGGGCCGGGGCGTGCCGATCCAAGCGGAGATGGGCGGGAAGAACGCTGCGATCGTCCTGGCCGACGCGGACCTCGAACTTGCCGCGGAGCAGGTCATGCTCGGCGCATTCCGCTCCACCGGGCAGAAGTGCACGGCGACGTCGCGGCTGATCGTGGCGGACGCAGTCGCCGATGAATTCCTCGCCGGGCTGTCCGCCAGGGCCCAGTCCCTGCTGGTGGGCGATCCCGCGGACCCGTCCACCCAGATGGGCCCCGTAATCAGCGGCGACGCCCGGACATCCATCCAGCGCGGCATCACCGCGGCGCTGGACCAGGGCGCCGGGCTCCTGACGGGGGGTGTGCCCTATGCCGATGCGGCACGGGCCGACGGCCACTTCGTGGCCCCCACCATCCTGGAACTGACGGGCGCACGCCGTGCGGATGTCTGGCGCGATGAGCTCTTCGGCCCCGTGCTCAGTGTCCGCCGGGCAGCCACAACGCAGGAGGCTTTTGACCTGGCGAACGACAGCGACTTCGGGCTCTCGGCGGCGCTTTTCACCCAGGATGTCACCCTGGCGCTGGAGGGTATGGACGAGCTCGACGTCGGAATCCTGCACGTGAACTCAGAATCGGCCGGCGCGGACCCACACGTCCCGTTCGGCGGAGCCAAGAAGAGCGGTTACGGACCCAAGGAACAGGGGCGGGCCGCAAGGGAGTTCTACACGCACACCACCACCGTGTACTTCCGCGGCGGCCGTGCCTTGGCCGGCGCACAGCCCGCGTAGCCCCACCTTCCTTACGGAACCGGCGTGACCATCCAGTCCAGCACCCCGTCACCCGTGTCCTCGTCATCGGCGGCGTGGGGTCCCAGATTGCCCTGACCGCCGCCCTGGCCGGGTACCCCACCACCGTCCAGGACCTGTCCGAAGCCAGCTGGACGACGTCACCGCCCGACTGCGTGACCGCATGGACAAAATGGTGGCGTCCGGCAGACTGGCTGCGGAGCAGGCCGGGCAGGCCCATGAGCTGTTGGACTTCAGCACCGACCTGAACGCGGTGGCACCCGCTGCCGACTTCGTCATCGAGGCCGCCACCGAACGGCTGGACATCAAGAAGGCCATCTTCGCCCGGCTCGGCCGGCTTGCCCCGCCGCACGCCATCCTGGCCATCAATTCCTCCACCATCTGTTCCTCCGCCGTGGCCGGGGCCAGCGGCCGGCCCGGACAGGTGTGCAATATGCACTTCTTCAATCCCGTCCTCGTCATGGAATGCGTTGAAGTAGTGCGGCACGCCGGAACGGCCAGGGGATCGTGGACACCACCCTTGCCTTCGCCGGCAGCCTGGGCAAGGCGCCGGTGCTGATCAACCGGGAGGTCCCGGGCTTCGTCGCCAACCGGCTGGTGGGCGCCGCGCAGCAGGAGGCACTCGCGCTACTGGCTGGCGGCGTGGCCAGCATGGAAGACATCGACGCTACGCAAAAACGGCGCTGCGGCTTCGATGGGACCATTTGAGCTGATCCACCAGGCCGACGAGAGATCCATTATCGGCCCTTTAGAAGAGGCAGCGACTTCGTAAAGGCCGCCTTGATGAGTCGGTGGACCTAAGTGCACCCCGCAAAAACAGGCGCCATGCGCCTTCCAGCGGTTGGTGGTGTCCCGAGAATGATCCCTGGCCGGCCTGTTACTTGCAGCAAGGGAAAATCATGCCGCCGCTGAACGGGTGACGGATCATCTGGACGCTCCTTCGGAAGTCGCCCCTTCCGTAATTGCGAGCTCCCGAAGTGCAATATCCTGACTTTTAACGTCTTATGAGTTCCCCCTTTATTACTCCACCTAATCACGAGTCAATGGCAGCCAAGGATGACGACTCGGACCTCAGAGCGATGATGTCGTCGTGACAGGCCAGATAGAGGTTCGTGATGACATGAGCGTTTGACAGAGAACCGCCGATAAGGGATTCAACTTTTCGCAGGCGGTAGCGGACGGTGTTGGGATGGACGAAGAGCCCGGCCGCGGTGGTGGCGACATCGAGGTCATCGGCGAAGTAGCGCACCAGAGTGTCTTTCAACTCCTGGTCGCCATCAATGGCACGTGTGAAGGAATTCAGTTTGCTTCTGTCTTTGGAGGAGAGCTTGCGGCCCAGCAGCCAGGTTGCCGGGTCAACATCATCCAAGCGCACTGTCCGTCCGCAGAGCGGTCTGCCGATACGAACCATGGCGTGTGCCTGTCTACGAGCTATGCCGGCAGCGGCTTCAGCTTCGAGGAAGGCCTCCGGCGTGGAAACGAGGTCCGCGAACGGCTCCGACAAGCCCACAAACACCATGTCACCCAGCAACTCCAGCCATGGTTCGAGGGCGACCGAATCGGACACTATTGCGTGAAATCCCGGTGGGCTGTCCGGGCTCCGTCCGTTCTCGGCCAGGAGCAGGCCAAGGCCGCTGGTCTCTCCGCGGCGCTGGAGCAGTTCAGCAACCACCGGGTCCATTACGGCATCGTCGACATTGGAGGCGACCAGGGCCCGCACATGCTGATACGGGATGAACCTGAAGGCCCGCATTCTCTCCCAGTGCCGGAATTCCCGGGCGGGCGCGACTCCGTCCTGGAGCATGGTCAAAAGTTGCATGCTTTCGTGACGGGAGCGCGTATCCGAAAACTGGGCAACACCGTGGATTGCCGCCAGAAGCCGCTGGGTGGTCTCCAGCAGCAACTCACCCAAGTCACGCAGCACGCGGTGGTTCATGCTGGCCACTGCCAGGGTGTAGCTCTCACTCTTGAGCACCGTGGGACTCACCATGGCGGCCCACCGCCCTATTTCAATCAGCTCCGCGACACTGTCACCCGCCTGGATCTCTTTCCAAATGAGATGAAGCGGGCCGTCACCAGACGACTCCACGATGCGGCCGGACGCGTCGTAGAGCACCGCGGTGCCCCGGCATGCGGTGGCTAACCGTGAGATAAGCGACTTGATTGGATCCTCCGCCGAGAGGCTCTGCATCAGATCGTTGCTCAGCCATAGTGCGCGCTTTTGAACGTAAGCATCCGGTGCGGTTTGTGACTCATTGATGTAGTTCTCGATGCGGAAGAACGGCACCTCATGGGCCACCGTGTATAGCGGAAATCCCACTTGGTGGCACGCGGTGACTAGCTGAGCCGGAACCTCCTCGAAGTACACACCGACGCCGAAAAACAGCGCAGCAACCCGGGCCTTCCGTAGCTCATCGACCAGCTTTACGGCCAATAGCTCCTCCAGCTGGGCATTCACGAACCGCAGGCCGGTGGTCAGCAATACCGTGTTGGGCGCGAGCCATTCCCCAGGGTGGTGGATGTCGCTGGTGTGGGCGCCGGTGATCACAATCTCCGGACGCCCCGGCACGATCGGGGACAAGCCAAGGTGGGCTTCAGTAACGACGTCATGCAGGGTGACGACGGGTCTGGCAGCAGTCAATAGGAGGCCTCCGACTAGGGCGTGCAATCGATCCGGAGAAACTTTTGGAATTTGTACAACGGATCCTGCGGATCATTTTACTTACGCCAGTGACAGAGATGAATGTCACAGCGGAAGGTTGTCCCTACCCCATTAATTCCACCCTGGAGGAACTAGATGTCCAATGTCAGAGTTGCCGTCGATGTGGGCGGTACCTTCACGGACGTGTGTATTTTCGATGAAGACTCGCAGCGCATGCGGGTCACCAAGGTACCTTCTACCCCCGCCGATCCCATGCTCGCCATCCTCAACGGGGTGGAGCGTGCTCAGATCAACCTCGAAGATGTCACCCTGTTTTCCCATGGCACCACCGTCGCCACCAATGCCCTGATTACCCGTAATTTTCCGGCAGCAGCCATGGTCACCACCAGGGGGTTCCGGGACGTAATCGAGATCCGTGACGGAACCAAGGACGACCTTTGGGATGCTTACAACGACGTAAGCGGCCCTTACATCCGGCGTCGCGACCGCTTCGAGGTCACGGAGAGGATCGATTTCGCCGGAAACGTCGTCACCCCTCTAGATGAGGCCGAGGCCCGCAGTCTGGCAGCAAAACTGCGCAAACGCGGCGTCGCCACCGTGGCCGTGTGTTTCATCAACTCCTACGCAAACCCGGAACACGAAATCCGGATGCGGAGGATCCTCGAAGAGGAACTTCCCGAAGCAACAGTGTCCACATCGGCAGAGATCCTCCCGGAGATCTTCGAACATGACAGGTTCAACACCGCTGTTTCGAACGCCGTTCTGGGGCCGCTGGTCTCCGGATACGTCAATCGGCTCGCGGATGAGCTCAAAGACGGCGGCTACGACGGCGACCTGCTGCTCCTGCATTCGGGCGGCGGTTCCATGACACCACGAATGGTCAAGCGCTACCCTGTTCGCCTCGCCGCGTCCGGCATCGCCGCCGGTGCGATCGCGGCCAAGCACATAGCCCAGCAGTGCGGCTACGAGAACGCGGTCGGTCTGGACATGGGCGGCACATCCACCGACATCGCGCTCGTCGCGGACGGAGAGCTTCGGATTACCAAGGAATGGCAGGTCGAGTACGGACACCCGATCGTCTTCCCCAGTATCGAGGTTCTGACGATTGGGGCAGGTGGAGGCTCGATCGCCCACATTGACATCGCCGGTTCGCTGCGCAATGGCCCACAGTCCGCCGGCGCGGACCCAGGGCCGGCGTGCTACGACATGGGCGGCTCCCTGCCGACCAACTGTGACGCCAACGTCGCTTTGAATAGGCTCGGATCAACGCTTGCCGGTGGAGCCAAGACCCTCGACAAGGGACTAGCGCAGACGGCGATCCAGCAGGTCATCGCCGAGCCCCTGGAGATGAGCACTGAAGAGGCTGCCCATGCCGTTTTGCAGGTCGCCAACGCCAACATGGCGGATGCCGTCCGTTTGATCTCCATCCGCCGCGGCTACGACCCCCGCGACTTCGCGCTGATCGCCTTTGGCGGTGCGGGGGCACTGCATGGGGCCGAGGTGGCCAAGGAATTGAACATTCCCACCGTTGTCGTCCCGCCGAACCCCGGTGTCACCTCGGCCATGGGTTGTCTTTTGGTGGACATCCGCCACGATCTGTCATCTATGTACACGGCCCTGGCCACTGAAGCCGACCCCGAGGACCTGGAAAAGCATTTCGCGTCTCTCGAAGCAGAAGCCGCCGCACGGCTTCGGCACGAAGGTGTGGCCGAGGAGAACTCGGTACTCCAGCGGATTATATCTATGCGCTACCAGGGACAGTGGCGTTCTCTTGCGGTCAATATCGGCTCGGGCGAGGGCGCCTTGGAGGAGGCCATCCAGGGCTTCCACCAGCAGCATGAACGGGAGTTCGCCTTCCGTCAGGACGACCAGCCCGTCGAAATTTACCAGCTGCAGCTTTCTGCCATCGGCAAGACTCCCAAACCGGCATTTGCCCCGGCGCGGCAACACGTAACTGAGCCCGGTGAGCCTGAGACGATACGGCCCGTGTATTTCGGAGAGGACGGCTGGGTAGACACCCCCGTGTATGACCGCACCAAACTCGGCGCCGGCGCTACTTTCTCCGGACCTGCCATCATCGACCAGCTCGACTCCACTACGGTGGTGCCGCCACGCACGACAGCCGAGATCGATGACTGGCTCAACATCCGGATCCACTTGACCGAATTCGCTACCCAGCAGGAAGGCTGACCCATGACCGATGTAGCCACCGCGCCGGACCTGCGCGCACCGCACTCCGGCGCCCGCCAGGCGTCCGGCCTTGATCCCGTCACCTTCGAGGTCCTCAAGAACGCGTTTGTCACCAGCGTGGATTTGATGAGTGAACAGATCCTCAGGACCTGCTACTCATTTGTCATTTACTCCCGCGATTTCTCGTCCGCACTGTGCGACGCCACAGGGAACACTGTCATGCAGGGCAGTGGCGACATCGCCGTGCATGTCGGCACCCTTCACTTCCAGTGCAAGGCCATCATCGAAGAATTCGATCAGGACATCCACCCCGGTGACGTTTTCGCCATCAACGACCCGTACAGAGGCGGGACGCACTTCAATGACGTCAGTTTCATACGGCCCATCTTCTCGGACGGTGAGATCATCGCGTACGCGCAGAACAAGGGACACTGGGCCGATATTGGCGGCAACGTGCCGGGCTCCTTCGACGTCAACGCTAAGGAACACTTCGGCGAAGGCCTGCGCATCACCCCGGTCCGGATCTGGTCGAAGGGGACGTTCCTGCACGACGTAGCCCAACTCCTCGTATCCAACACCCGCGCCCCCCGTCAGGCCATGGGTGACCTTCACGCACAGTCCGAGGCGACGGCAGTCTGCGAACGCGAGATCCTGCGGTTGGTGGACAAATACTCCAAGCAGACTGTGGTCGCTGCCATGCAGGAGACCCAAGACTATGTCGAACGGATCGTCCGACGCCGGCTGGAAAACCTTCCCCAAGGCGTTTGGGAAACCACCGATTACATCGACTTCGACCCGGGCAAGGGCGAAGGCCTGGTCCCCATCAACATCAAACTGACCCTGGACGGCAAGGGGATCCACTACGACCTGACGGGCTCCGCCCCGGCAGTCGAAACCTTTCTCAACTCGGGTTATGGAACGACACACTCTGCCATCTATGCAGGGACCAAGACCTTTTTCCCCGATGTGCCTCTGAACTCCGGCTTCTACGCTGCGGTCGAGGCCGTCATTGGCCCCGAGGGAACCGTGGTCAACGCCGGCTGGCCCTACGCCGTGACGGGCTTCTGTTCCGGCCCATACGAGAAGCTGATGAACGGCATCTTCGAATTGTGGTCCGGAATCATGCCCGAGCGCGCGATGGCGTGTGCGTTCAATCTGGAATACCTGCTCGTTGGTGGCCGCGATGGACGCACCGCCGAGAACCCGTACTTCATGTGGTACGACTGGATGGCCGGTGGTTGGGGAGGCCGCGCCAGCAAAGACGGCTCGAGCGCCACGGCACCGGTCTTCGGCCCGGGTCTCGCTGTCCAACCCGTCGAAGGCCAGGAACGTCTCTCGCCCGTCCTCACAACCGTCCATCAGATGGGCATCGACTCCGGCGGACCGGGGCGTTTCCGGGGCGGTCTTGGCATCGAGAAGGGCGGCACTTTGGTGGACGCCACAAATACCGTAGTCAGTTACTGCTGCGACCGCGCACGCTCCATCACCTGGGGCATCGAGGGCGGCCTCCCATCCATCCCGCATGGCGTATGGATGAACAAGGGCACCGAGCACGAGAAATTCCTCGGCTCCAACTTCTCGGCAGTACCGCTGCAGTCAGGAGATTCCTTCACCCGGCCCTCCGCCGGTGGCGGCGGCTACGGCGACCCCCTCGAGCGGCCCTGCAGTGAAGTTTTGGATGACGTCATCGACGAGTATGTTTCTCTCGAACGTGCTGCCAAGGACTACGGCGTGGTCATCCGCGAGATCGACAAGGACCTGGATCTCTTCGAAGTCGATGAGGCCGAAAGCAAGCAACTTCGCGAGCACATCCGCTCGCAGCGGCATGGCTGGTTGGGCGCCGATCCCGCACTGGTGTCCCAGCGCTACCGCGCTGGCGAACTGGACCTTCTGGACGTCATCCGCCGCCACGGTGTGATCCTGGACTGGGGAACTGGAGAGCTTTTCCCCCAAACCACCGCCCAGTTCCGTGCGAGTATGCAACGCCGCTCGGCCTCCAACTGGGCATGAAACAGCCGCACCTAGCGAGGCCTAGCTATACAGGAGACCGGCCCGGCGCCCTAGGTGCCGGGCCGGTCTCTCCGCCCCTTGGAGGCTGAGGTTCGTTAGGCGGACATGGCAGCTGACGGGTCCTGCAGCCGGTCGGCATCTTCCCGACGTGTGGGCAGTGCCTGATCTATGGTCACTGCATGAAATTGCGTCACGATTCCCGCGGCTGAACGGGCCAGCAGATTTCATGTCCGCAGTGATGATCGGTCCCCGGTGGTGTCGCCTCCGCCCGAGACGGCCGCGCGAGGCAGTACGATGGGCTGCGTTCCGTCAGGGATCTGAATGAAACCCACTGCGTAGCCGGCGTGGACAATGTGGGAAGGGCCAGGGCCGGCAATAAGGTCTGCTCCGGCCGCGGCCACTGCCCAACGGGGCCGTCTCAACGAAACGGCCCCTACGGTGGGCGGCGGGGGCCGGCTTCCGCTCACCCTTGACGGCCGCCAGACTACGGGCGGAACTCCTCGGCCGCTGTGCTGGGGCAGGCAGCGAACCCGTTGGCTTCCCTTGGGAGCAGTTCGTGCCCTGCGGCCAGTTGCGACCCCGGCGACCGCAGGGGCCGGTCAAGGACATATCGCCACCGCAAGGGTAGGGGCCGCAGAAGAGGGCTCTTTCGGAGGTTCGGTCTGCTGCTCGCTTAGCGGACTCCCGAGTAGCGCTGCGTCCGCCATCCCAGTTCCTCGGCGGCCCAGCATGCGGCAGCCGGCTCTGTCGGGGAAGTCTGCAGTGCCGTTGCTTGTACGGATGAATTAGCCACCAGGGAGGCACGGCGTAGATCCGTACCCGTGACATGCGTGCGGCCTGCTCGATAAAGAGCCTCACCTTCCGTTCTGGGTGATGATCTCGAGGAATGCGTGCGTCGCTGGACTGGGGTTGAAGCTGCTCCAGGCCACGTATTCGGATCGAGACGGCCCATCGGCAATAGCGATGCTGACCAAGGCGGGATGGCGGGGCACGTATCCGGCTGGAAGGAGAGCTACGGCCAGGTTGTGGCGAATCAGATCTACTGTGAGATCTGTGGCCATTGATTCGAAGGCCACTTCACGGTGTATGTTCGCGGCGGCAAAGGCCTGATCGCTTTCTTCCCGTGCGGGGGTGCCGCTGGGAAAGTCGGAGAATGTCTCCTGGGCCAGGTCTCCTAGCTGTACCTCGTGCGAGTCTGCAAGTCGGTGTTCCTGACTGACGACAGCAACCAGCGGGTCCGAGCCCAGATGCCGCCAAGCTACGCCGCGTGGTTGCCGGTTTTCCGGTAGCCCGAGCAAGCCAACGTCTAGATCTCCTCGAATAATCGCGGCCTCCAGTTCGTCGCTGCCCCCGACCTGCAGCATTATGTGGATCTGGGGATGAGCTTCTCGAAAGGCCTTAAGCGATGCCGAAACTTCGATTGCGGTCACTGTGGGAATGACTCCTACGCTTAGGCGTCCTGTTATGTGGCCGGCGGCCGCTGCGGCGTCCACAGCTGCCCGTTCCGCGGCGTGCAGCGTGGAACGCGCCGCTGCCACAAAGGCCGTGCCTGCCGGGGTAAGTTCCACGCGCCTGCTTGTCCGGTTGAACAAGGTGACGCCCAATTCTTCCTCTAGGCGTTTGACCTGGTGACTTAGTGCTGACTGCACCACGAAGCAGCGTGCGGCGGCCCGGGTGAAGTTGCCTTCCTCGGCCACGGCCACGACGTAGCGGAATTGTTGTAGCTCCATGCATTCATGATCCACATAGATAGGACCGATGACAAGCATGTGTTGGACTCATAGACGAAGTCGCAAGCAAGATTGCAATACACAAGAAAAAGACCACCAGTACACAAGGCGTACAAGCTATCGGAACGCAGCAGCGGTGGTCTTCAGATCGAGAAGGAGATCAGTTTTGATTAGGCACGTATTCATTTGGCAGGCAGCAGAAACGGCTGAAAACTCGGCCATCCTTGACCTTCTGACCCAGCTTTCCGACAAGCTGACCATGATTCGCAGCTGGGAACTGGGCGGCCACGTGGGAGAACCCAACGAGAACGGTGACCCTTGGGACGGCGTCCTGATCACGGACTTCGATTCCTGGGCCGACCTCGAAGCCTACTCGTCGGACCCGTTCCACGAAGAGATCGTACAGCAGTTGCTGCCCATGGTCCGCAGTCGCGCGGTTGTCGACTTCGTTCGCGAGGCCGAGTAACAGTGACGGCGAACATAGCAGAAGAGAAGGCCGGCATCAAGGTCGCCACCAGCCCCTATGGTGCTGACGACGAGCTCGGCGCGCTGAACACTCTTGCTCTGGCGGCCCAGGCTAATGCCTTGGGACGTGTAGATACGTCAAAGGTCTATGACCTGAGCGTGGACTACTTCGTTGGGATGCCCAGCTTCCAGGCGGCCGGCGACCCGTCCTACCAGATTTTCATGAGCCACACGCCTGATGGCACGGTGGTGGACAACCTGAACGGCGCCGGGGACCAGGTCAACCAGCACGTTTGTTACTCGGGCGATGTCGTGTTCCTGTACACCCACACGGGAACGCACATCGATGCCCTCAACCATTTCGGCGTCGACGGCGCCATCTACAACGGCTTCACAGCAAAGGAACACCTGGGGAGCCGCAACTGGACCAAGGGCGGCGTGGACACGATCCCGCCGATCATCGCCCGCAGCGTGCTGCTGGACATCGCCAAACTCAAAGGTGTCCAGTGCCTCGAGGACTCCTACGCCATCACGGTCGCGGATATTGAGGACGAGTTGCAGCGCACGGGTCTGACCATCGGGCAGGGTGACGTTGTTTTCGTCCGAACAGGTCGGATGGCCTTCTGGCCGGACGGCAGCAAGGCCCTTGGTAACCCTCCTGGCCTCAGCCTGGACGCTGCCCGTTGGCTCACCGCACAGGGAATCAGTGTCATTGGCGCAGACCAGGAGTGCGTGGAGGTTGGCCCAAGCCACCATGAAGACAACTGGCTTCCGGGTCACTGCCACTTCCTCGCGGAGGCCGGTGTACCGATGATTGAGCTGTTGAACCTTGAAGAGCTTTCGGCGGATGACGTCAACGAGTTCTGCGTGATCGCAGCCCCGATCCGTCTCAAGGGAGCAACAGGTGCGCCCATTCGGCCCATGGCTTTGAAACTGAACTGACTCCGCCCGATTAGAATCAGTCCAACCGTCCAGGTCCCCGCAGGACCTGAACAACAATCCAATTAATCACAGGTGAGCCCAAGTACGACTTGCAGATCGGAACTGGAGCGGGGGCAGCGCCTCCACACGTTTACGGTTTTGCGCAGCCGGTCACCATCACGGGCTATAAGTTCCACGTTTCAAAGGAGAAACTCTTGGATCTCAGGGGCACAAACAACACCGTCGAGGTGACGGACGCCTTATACCGAACTGGTTCCGACGAGGACCAGATGGGAAAATGGTCACTGCTGATGGCCTTCTACGGCATCGCCAGCGCCATGTTCATGCTCTACATCGGCTCGGCCATGGCGGTCGCTTACGGCACGGTGAACGCAATCATCGGCCTGGTGCTGACCATCGTCGTGTACAGCTTGATTAACCGCGTGCTTGCGAAGCACTCAATCAACAACCGCACCACGGTAGCTCGGTTCTCACGGACCATCTTGGGCAAGGCCGGCACCATCATTGCCAGCGTGATTCTGGCGCTCACGGCCATTTACTACGCCGTCTTTGAGGGCCTCATTATCGTGCACGCGTTCCGCACGGCTTTCGGCGGGGAAAACTGGGTCTGGAGCCTCGTGGTCGTGGCCTACTCCACCCCCCTGATCATGGGTGGAGTCCGGCGCTTCCTGGACAAACTCAACGGCTGGTTGCTTCCGCTGTACTTCCTTGGACTTGTCGTCATGGTGGCCTGGGCAGGCATCAAGTACGGGTTCTCGGATGCGTGGCTGACCCACACCCCCGGACCGGAGCTTCCCCTCGCTGCCGGTGGCCCTGGCTGGCTTGCCACCTTCGCGGCGTATTTGGGCGTCTGGGTGCTGATGATGTACGTCATGGACTACGCAGCGTTGGGCAAGCGCCAAGACACCGGCTTCCACACCAAGTTCACCTTCACCTGGGTTTTCTGGGTACTTACCTACGGTGTAAATGCTCTGGTTGGCATCTTCCTGACATTCACCATTCCCGGGCTGGATGGTTCGGAGGCGGGCCTCTCCGGGGGCTTGGTGAACTTGATGGGACCAATCGGGCTACTGCTCATACTGGTCTTCCAAACCCGAATCAACACGGCGAACTACTTCATGGGCGCAGCCAACGTGCAGGAATTCGGCGAACGACTGTTCCGCGTCAAGCTTCCGGCGGCATTCTGGGTGATCGTTTCCTCGGTAATCATCTACTTGCTGATGCTGCTGCCGATCATCCAGTACCTGCTCCTTGCTTTGGCCTGGCAGGGAGTTCTGGTCAGCGGGTGGGTCTCAATCGCCCTCACGCACATTCTTCTCAACCGGACACGGAAGGAAGAACACGGACTGCTCGGAGACGAGCACTACCGGCAGGTCCACTACCCGGGCTTGATCGCCTGGGCTGTGGCCACGGTGGTTGGTATTTTCCTCACCAGTACTTTCCCTTGGGGTGCGACCTGGGGCCCAATCGCAACCGTGGTTGTAGCCAGCGGTCTGTACGCAGCGCTGCGGGGAGCATTCAAGCAGCACAGCGCCCTGCATGCCCCCATGGAGGCCGGTACACCGGCATAGGCGGAAGCCCGGAGGCGGGGTAGTCCAACGATTTGCTGGCCCCGCCCGTCCTCCTGGACGATCCGACTAATCGCGTGCGGTTCGTCAAACACAAATCTGACGCGCATGCAATCCACCAACAATGAAATTGGAGAACCAGCAATGAAACTCGGAGTCTTCCTTCCGAATGGCCAAAACGGATACATCATTTCGGAAAACTCGCCGCAGTACGAGCCCTCCTTTGAGCACTGCCTCGAGATCGCTAAGGAGGTCGAGAACGTAGGCCTTGACTTTGTTCTCTCGATGATCAAGTATCACGGCTTCGGCGGCAAGACCGGCTATTGGGACGGCTGCCTCGACTCGGTCGTCCTGGCTACTGGCATCGCCGCCCAGACCAGCAAGATCGATGTATTCGCCACGGTTCCGATCCTCGGTATTCCTCCAGTGATCGCAGCCCGTCAGCTTGCGACCTTCGATGAGGTTGCGAAGGGTCGCGGTGGAGTGAACCTCGTCACCGGCTGGAACCGCCCGGAATACGACCCTATGGGCTTGTGGCCCGGTGACGAATACTACGACAAGCGCTACGACTACGCCTCGGAGTACGTACAGATCCTGCGTGGACTGTGGCGGGATGGGCGCACCACGTTCAAGGGAGAGTTCTTCGACGTCAACGACGCTACCTGCTTGCCTAGCTCGGGTCGTGAACTCCCCATCGTCACGGCTGGCCAGTCCAAGAAGGGGCAGGTGTATACCGCGCACCACGGTGACTACAATTTCGTCTTCGGCGACCGTGAGCTGCTGCCCCAGATCACGAAGCCGATGCTTGAGGAAGCAGAGCGTGTTGGGCGGAAGGTCGGCACCTATGCGCTCTTTACGGTCATCGCTGCGGAGACCGACGAAGAGGCGTTCGCAAAGACTAAGCACATTGTCGACGGTCGGGACATGGAGGCGCTGAAGAACGTTGCCGGCAGTGCTGCCCTCGATCCTCAGACCGGGGGCACGAGTGCACACTTCCTTGCGGGGCTCACTGCGCCTCCAGAAGAGGGCAACTTGACCTTCATGAGCTTCCCTGTGATTCACGGCTCCTATGAGAACGTGGCCGAACAGATCGCGACAATGGAGCGCGATACGGGAGTCGCCGGCGTGCTCATGACGTTCGTCGACTACGTCCCCGACATCAAGATATTCGGCGAGAAGGTACTGCCTCTGGTGCGCGAGAAGCACGCCGCGCTTCAGCCAGCATAAGGCGGCTGAGGTTTCCTTCCAGGCGGTCGGACGAGCACGTGATGTGCCTCGCCTGGCCGCCTGGAGGGTCATCGCCCGGGTAGGCCTTTGCGCCGGCCGGGCATGCCATGTATCCACGTAGCGTATTCGAAGGCCTCGGTATGGGTAAGATCTCGAGCACGGCTACGTCCGGCCGTGACAAGGCGTATGTGCACCTGCGCGAAAACGTCCTAACTGATCCGGAACTGCAGGGTCAATTCCTTAAGGAAGCGGACCTCGCCGCCGACCTCGGCATTTCCCGCACCCCGGTACGCGAAGCACTCATGCTTCTCGTCTCCGAAGGGCTGGTCGAGCTGATTCCACAACGTGGCGCCTACGTGCCGGCCATCTCCGGCAGGGAGATTTGCGAACTGATGGAACTTCGCAGCGTCCTGGAAGGCCATGCCTCGCGGTGGGTAATTACCGAACAGCGGGTTCCCGCGGACCGGATGCAGGACACACTCGACCTCCAGGCGGCAATCCGGGACAACGACGACCCGGAGTCTGCCCGCCATTTCATCCGGCTTGGCACGCTGTTCCACCAACAACTCATCGATGCGGCAGGAAGCGAACTGATTTCCCGTACTTACAGCAACCTCCAAGTCCGGCAAACCCTGGCGGGAGTCTCGGCCGTGTGCCGGGCCGTCGGTCGCCGCAACGCCGTATGTACCGAACATCAGGACATTCTCGACGCCCTGGTGGCAGGCGAAGTTGTTCAGGCGCAAAAGGCGATCGATGAGCATCTCGCCGCGATCCGGGACGTTCTGCTGCGAACGTGACCGGCATACTTCCGTCCCCTTTAACATCTCGAATTGCACACAACAGATGGGAGCTCCTCCATGCGTCTCGCAGTCGCCCAGATCATCAGCGGCGCCGACCCGGCGGGAAACCTCGACCTAGTCAGGGACTGTGCCGCCGAAGCCAAAACGGCCGGGGCCGAGCTCGTCGTGTTCCCCGAGGCAGTCATGCGGGCTTTTGGCCACTCCCTGGCCGATGTCGCTGAGCCTCTCGACGGTCCCTGGGCCGAGGAAATGCGCGGGATCGCCAAGGAACTGGGCATTGCGATCGTGGCCGGAATGTTCACGCCCGGACAGGGCGGACGCGTACGGAACACCCTGCTGGTCACAGGACCGGGGGTGAATACCTCTTACGACAAAGTACATCTCTTCGATGCCTTTGGCTTCGCGGAGTCCGAAAGCGTCGAGGCCGGCGAGAGTCCTGTGACCTTTGAATTCAATGGGACGGTTTTCGGCTTGGCCACCTGCTATGACGTGCGCTTCCCGGCCCTGTTTTCGGCCAACGCCAGAGCGGGAGCCCAGGTCAATATCGTGTGTGCCTCTTGGGGTGCAGGTGAAGGCAAGGCTGAGCAGTGGGACCTGCTGGTCCGGGCCCGCGCACTGGACAGCACGACTTTCGTGGTTGCCTGCGGCCAAGGGGACCCCGAAACTATCGGTGCCGGCTCCGCGGGCGCTGCTCCCACCGGGATCGGGCGCAGCGCGGTGATCTCTCCGCTGGGAACCGAACTGGCGAAACTTGGGGGCAAGCCTGAACTGATCGTTGTCGACATCGAACCGTCACAGGTCAACGACGTCCGCGGCAAACTTCCAGTGCTGGCCAACGCCCGCCAATTCCAGGCCTCTGCTAAGCCGTAAATATGTACTGACTAGGAAGAAGTGAGAAACAAACAATGACACTAAAGGCAACGATCGTCGTGGGCAACCCCAAACCCAAGTCGCGGACCCTGGAAGTAGCGAAGAGCCTCGTCGAGAAGCTCCTCGTGCCGGGCAGTTACGTGCTGGAGATCATCGATCTGGCCGACCACACGGCGGAGATTTTCGCGTGGCCCTCCGATGAGATGGCGGCTTTGAACGACCGCGTCGCGGAGAGCGACTTCGTGGTCTTCGCGTCTCCCACTTACAAGGCCACCTACACGGGTCTTCTCAAGGCCTTCTTGGACAGGTATCCGACGAATGGCCTGTCCGGGGTGACGGCAATTCCGGTCCATACCGGAGGCGATCTCACCCACGCCCTGGGTCCGTCGGTAAGCCTCGCACCGCTTCTGGTCGAACTCGGCGCGGTCGTCCCGGGCCGCGGCTTCTACTTTGTGTCCAGCCAGATGGAGAACCTCGACGAAATTACTGCCCAGGCGGCGGCGGAGTACACGGCTAATCTCAGCCGTGCCGCTAACATCGCCGCGTCATTGTCCGCGCCGGTTGCCTGAGCGAAGGAATAGCACGTCTCTCGCCCAAACCCTGCCAGTGTTCAGATCCTGCGTTGATCCGCGGGTCTTCCGTGACACGCTCGGGCACTAGCTTCCGGCATCACCATCATCAGCGGCATGACGAGGCCGGCGCGATCGGCTTCACCTGCCAGTCCTTCTACTCCGTCTCGACCGAGCCGCCCCCGGACCCCTTCAGCGTCATGACCAACTCCCAACGGCGCCGAGGCGTCTACACATCACTGACCCCCATGCCAATTGATCCCACCACTACTGTGCCGCTTCCACAGGGTTGGGCCTGCCCCGACTAGCGCTGAGGCTCCGGAGCACGGGCGAGAGAATGAGAATGCAATGCGAATCGCACGACTATTGACGAGCGAAGGCATTCGGCATGCCGTCTACCTGAATGAGGAATGGCATCACATAGATGATCCGTTTGCTCCGGTTCCAACGTTCCTGGGTCCAGTAACCTCGGCCGGGAAGGCAACACTGCTAGCCCCAACTTGCCCGGCAGTTATTGTCGGAATCGGGCACAACGACGATAATCACCCGCTGCCTATACAGCCTTGGCTCAAGTCAGTCCACACTGTTGCTGGCCCGAATGATGTCATCGAGCCGCCGTGGCGGGTGGGCGCTGTGAATGTGGAAGGTGAACTTGCCGTCGTTATTGGTAAGAGTGCCGTTGACCTTACGGCGGAGAATGCTCTGGATCATGTCTTGGGCTATACCATCGCCAACGATGTCACCAACGCCACCCAGGCGGTGATTGACGAAAGACTCTTTCAAGCCAAATCAGGAACCCATTACACCCCGTTGGGACCGTGGATTGAAACGGATATCCCGGATCCGGGGAACCTGGGCATCGACGTCGCGGTCAACGACCGGGCCAAAGCCCGCTCAGGCACCTTCAGCCTTATCTCCGGCGTGGTGGAGTGCTTAGTCCACGTGACGAAGTGGATGGCACTGGAACCCGGTGATGTCGTAATGACCGGAGCCCCCGGCACAATTGTCGGAGTCCAGCCCGGAGATACGGTGGCCATAACGATTGATGGGATCGGGACTTTGGTCAACGCTGTTGCCTGATCTTCGTGCGCATACATGCCTCTATTCTTAGGCAGTAGGAGAACGGCAATCAGGCAAGAAGCTCCGAATGAAACACTGTTTTCGGTCTGGGCAACTCATGTGAGTGGGGCTCCCCGGAAACCTTTCAAGCTTGGAGAAAAGGGGACGGTGCAGGCTACGGAGCTTCTGCCTCCAAGTCAGGACGTGCCACGCATGCGCGAAAAGTGCAGCCGGGACAGGATCATCTCAATCCGTCTGCACAACTCAACTCCAGAGTTTGGATTGTTATCCCAGACGACACTATTGAGATTGTCTAATGGTGACGACTCCCCTCAAGCAACCAGGGCCACCATTTCGCCAATATTGGGTTGCTCTGCCCGTTCAATTCCGGTACGGGCTCACTGTGGCAAATTAGTGGAGGATTCCGCGTCGGATGGCTTGGGCGACCGCGGAGGCCCGGTCCGATACTTCGAGTTTTTCATAGATGTGCTGCAGATGCGTCTTAACGGTCGTCAAAGAGATGTGCAGCTCGTTGGCAATCTTCTGACCCGAATGGCCGTCTGCTGCAAGACGAAGAATTTCGACCTCGCGGGCGGTGAGCGTCGGCCTGTTAGGCGTGTCCCGGCGGGTCCTTAGTTCTCGGGCGAGAACGTCCTGCGCGAACGGGGCGATGATGGTTCCACCGGCACCAATGCGCAGGACTGCATCCGTGATCTCATCAAAGGACGCCGCTTTCTCCAGGAACCCGCGGGCTCCATGCGTGAAGGCCCTGAAGACCGTCTTGCTGTCCATGTATGCGGTCAAGACAAGAATGCTCGTCGGTGCCGCTTCGGCGAACAGCGTCTCCAGAACTTCCATGCCGTCGAGTTCAGGCAGTTGTAAATCCATAACTGCCACGTCTGGCTTCAGTTCCCGGATCGCTGCTAGTGCACTCTTGCCGTCTCCGGCGGAGCCCACAACCTCGATTTGAGGCACGTTCTTCCAGTTCTGGGCGAGGCCCTCCCTGTAGACCGGGTGGTCGTCGGCGATGAAGACGGTGAAGGCCTTCATGCCAGAGCTAGCGTTTGGCGAACTGTCCGCGCAAAATGCTCGATATCGAACGGTTTCGTTAGGTAGTCAACGATTTTCATACTCCGGAGTTCGGCTATGCGCGCCGGAGTTGCATCTGCGGAAAGAATAATCACCGGAATGTCCTTCGTACGCTGGTCCTGCTGCAAGAGTTTTACGACTTCAACCCCTGACATGTCGGAGAGATTCACGTCCAACAGGATAAGCTGAGGCGCTTGGTCCTGGGCCAAAGCTACCCCGGACTCACCACTTGTAGCCGAAATAAGGTCCAGCCCGCCCATCCCGGAAATGATGTTCTCCACCAAGCGGATATTCGCGTAAGTGTCTTCGATCTGAAGGATTTTAGCATGAGCAGCGTCGCTGGTGTCGACAGCATCTTTTTCGGGGACCGACGTGTCGAGATCCTCCTCCGGTGCAGGCGCGAGCGGCATGTCCACGTAAAAGGTTGACCCCTCGCCCGGAGCGGTGTGTTCAATGCCCAAGGAGCCGCCCATTTCCTCCACAAGTCGCCGGGAAAGGGCAAGGCCCAGGCCGGACCCCTCAATGGAGGCCGATTGATCAAGGCGCACAAATGGTTTGAACAGCCGCTCGACGTCGTCCTCGGACATCCCAGGGCCTGTGTCCATGACCAAGAAGCGGAGCGCCCCGTCCACTACCTCGCACCAGACCCTTATAGCACCCTGGGGGTTGTTGAACTTCACAGCGTTGCTCAGCAAATTGATGAAGACTTGCCTTAGCCGCTGAGTGTCAGCTAGGACGTAACGGTGCAAGGCGCCATGCAAATCGCTAGCGATCTCGATGTCCTGTGCAGCGGCCAGGGGGCGCACCAATTCGAGGGCCTGGTGGATCGAGTCGATTGCCGGAACAGGAGCGGAGGCAATGCCAGGGGCGCCAGCCTCGATCCAAGTGATGTCCAGAACATCATTAACGAGTGCCAGGAGGTGCTTGCCGGCATCGAGGATATGGCTTGTACTCTCGGCTGCGCGGGGGCTGAGGGGCAAATCCTGAAGCAGTTGCGCGAACCCTAATATGGCGTTCAGCGGCGTCCGCAACTCGTGGCTCATCCTTGATAGGAATTCGCTTTTCGAGCGGTTAGCACGCTCCGCGTCATGCATCGCTTCCCGCGCAGCCCTTTCTGCCCGTTTCCGGTCAGTGATGTCCGTGGAGATCGCGCCCAGAGCGTATGGCTTGCCGGCGTCATCCAGAAGCGGGAATTTTATGGACAGCCAACGGCTGTCTTCATCCAATTCGGACTGGTCCCGGTCTGTCGCCAAGAGTTCCTCGACTTCGATTGAGCTGGCGGTCCTGATGACCATGTCATCGTTGTTGGAGTAGTTGTCAGCTACGGCCTTGGGAAACAGGTCATAATCAGTCAGACCGATGATTGATTCTGCTGTGACCCCAAGGTGTCGGGCGTAGTAGTGATTGGCAATTAGGTAACGGCCGTCTAGGTCTTTGACATACATGAGGGCGGCTGAATTATCTAATAGATCCTTCAACTGCCTGATCGTGGAGTGTAAGTCGTGTTCGGTGGAATCCGGCTCCGCCAGCGCAGCCAACTGAACCACCAGATAGTCCGCAGGATCGCCGGGTACGTTGAACATCTTGACTTGGGGGCGGAAGGCAGCCAGCTGCTCGCCCAGATGAACCGTCATGGTTTGATCGTCCGCCGGTTCAGAAAGCGATGTCGCAACGAGCTGTATCAGGGCCGGTGTTGGGACATCATCCGGATTAACCGCAGGCTCGGTTGAGTCGTGCAGCAATGCATCGAGCTTGCCGTTGCCTCCTAGGAACACCAGCTCTGTAGGGGATTCTTTACGAAAGATGGCAGTGGCCAGCGGGGCCGCGTCAAAAGCGCTCTGTTTCAGCAGGCGAAGGGCCTCGTCGGGGCTCACGGCACTAGTCTCTCACGGTGCTCAATCATGCCGGCAGGTGCCGTGTTGAATAATTTATGGATCAGCGGATTAGACATAAGCGCCTCCGTTGTACTCAACGCTGGACCTCCAGTTCTCTTGTGGGCATGGAAGTCGGCCTGGTCCGTCCAGGACCAGGCCGACGAAACATGGCGGGCTGTAGCTACCTACCTGCGATGGCAAGAAGCTTATCCCGGGACGGGTATTGCCATTCGACCCATTGCAGCGGAAGGCCAGCCCGCTCAGCCACAAGAGAATGTGTGACGGTTCCGGGGCCTCCTGTACCACTTATCTCCGTGATGCAGGCAATGAGGGCCGCCGTCCTTCTTTCGTTGCGCTCCCGGAGGATGTCGGCAACGGCTCTTGCCGGTTTCGTTTTTCGTTTCTCGCGCCAAAGCGACATATAAGTACCTCTGCAATTGCCAATCCAAAGTTGGTTGGTCGTACCTTCTTGGCCCTAGCCCCCGTCCGGAGACCACGCAGTTCAGTTAGTGCGGGCTTACTGCCTGCCCTGCCCTCCTGATTTGACCGTCGTCGGCAGGGCGACACCTTAGGGGATAACTCGGATGAGGTCTACACCTTGTCGTCGATACCGCGGAGGTGGCGATATTGACCCTTGAAGTAGAGCAGTGGTTCTTCTTTGTGCCAGGTGGCTGGGCTCATTTCGTTGACACGTCCGATGACGATGTAGTGGTCGCCGGCCTCGTGTTCTGCCCAGATGTCGCAGTCGAGCCACATCAGGGTGCCAGCGATGATGGGGTTGCCTGCGTTAGTTTGTGACCAGTCGATTCCGGCCCATTTGTCGGTGCCTTTGCGGGCAAACTGGTTTGAGACGTTGTCCTGGTCGTGGGCGAGGACGTTTACGACGAACTTGCCGGTCTCGCGTAGCCGCGGGTAGGTCGTAGAGCTGGTCATGACGCTGAAGGAGACTAGCGGGGGTTCGGTCGAGACGGAGTAGAAGGACTGGCACGTGAAGCCGATCGGGCCGTCCTCGTCGATGCCGCTGATGATGGTGATGCCGGAAGCGTAGTGCCCGAGCGTGTCACGGAACACTCGTGGATCAAACACTGGTTCAAGGGCCGTCTTCTGGTCGAGAGTGACTGTCATTTTCCTCAACTCCATTGTGCGATGTGGATAGTCGTTCTATTCGCCGTAAATGAGGCTGGCGATAAATCGTTCAAGTTCGGGGTTGGGCTGCGTTCCCCGGGCCATTGACTCGGCAGATTGATCGCTTGGCTCGATGTAGGCGCCCTCCCAGGCAAAGGAGCTGATCTGTCCGGGTGCCACAAGGGCCTGGCGCGGCTCTGCAGTCGGAAAAGACTGGTCGACGCTTGAAGCGGGCATGGCCCTCCGCTTTGCCCGGAAAGCCATGGGCAGTTGGAACGTGATTGACATGACGGCTTCCTCCTTGAAGCGAGCTACCAATAACGTGGACAGAAATCTTGGGGATAAGCAGGGCCTGTTTTGCCTAGGCACAATGAATTCTTTCGTGAGGTGATGTGGCACACATCGGCCGGTTGGGTTTCCGATGAGATGGTCTTTTTCCGACCAAAAGGATGATGCAAGTTCCCTAAAGGCCGTGATCTGCTGGAGCAAGTCAGCATCCGTGGGAGGCGCCCCGGCAATATCGGTCTTTGGGCCAAGTGACGCTAAACGTACCGTCCGGCTTATACCGGAAACAATCTGTCCAGGAGGTCCGCAGCCGATGGCTTTGCCCCAACCCACCCCTAGGCCAATGAAACGCTTCTTACTGTGGCTCGCACCTTGGCGACTTGAACTGGCTGATGGGAAGGGGCTAGGCAGGAATGTGTGTCCTGATTGTGGACACGACTCAGAGAAGATAGCGGAAAACCTCTATTGGCTCGCCGCACTGAACGGGATCCCAGTCGAGGCCATGCGTGCAACAGAGGAGCGAAGCAAGGACGACAGTTGCGCCTGCACAAACTATGCACACATCAGTTATCAAATTCTAAGTCCCTGCCCTCAACCAGTTCCCTAACCTGAGCTACCACCGGTGTTCGCTCCACCGGCAACTCCCCGGCTCACGAACAACCGTGTATGCCACTTTTGGACAGTCCGGGAGAGCCTCCGGCTTGGAATCATTACGATTTCCTGGCTGAGATGGACCCGAGTCAGTAGCGGGGCGTTGTAACCGACCGGGCGGTCTCCCCCACTAGTCGAAGCATTTTGGAAAGGTCATCAGCTGGTCGTGGTTGCAGTGTGGCCAACAGAACCGTTCGGCAAATCGAGGATCTAGACGGGCGCTAGCTCGGCGAGCCGGCTGTCACCACGTATAGGTAGGCTTCGGCGAGAGCACCCATTTGAAGTACACCCTAACCTGACGTCAGGCAGGGGGTCTGGGGCTGCCAGAATAGGGTTGGATTCTTCTTTCCAGACACGGCTCTCGACGAAGTCTTAGACCGTAATCTGACCCTAGTGGCGCGATTTCCAACCGCAGCGTGACGTTGGGGCAGAAGACGGCGGGCAGATTTATGCGCGCCGACTTCGCGTGTCCCCGTTCCCCAAATTGATTGGATTGGCACGCGCCAGAGCTTGCTGTGTCACTTGCCCGTCTGCACGCTTCTCATTCATTCGGGCAAGTTCGTCAAATACCCATCCCCCGCACTCCGCAGTTCCCACTCGTTGAAACCCAGAAGGCACCTCCCCTCCTTCGCACGTCACCATCCTTTGCACCTCGCCATCCCTCACACCTCTGGCACCGTCGGTGCCCGCCGTGAGCACGGACTCACGGCAGGTCATGCCGCCACGAGGTTCAGCACGCATGAACTGACGTGTACGCGAGAATCTGTGACGGGTGCGATCGCGGTATCGACGTAAATCGGCCTTCGCAGCGGTGCTGCCTAACCCGCTGCGCCCAGCCCCGCTGGGAACCGGCCTGGATCCAAACCAGCAGTCGGCAGCCATGACCATGTCCGTCGCCCGGCTCTCGGCACAGTCCGGCCTGAGGTACCTGTTCAAGACCACCATGATGGATGACCTTACTGTCACGCCCACGGACGCAACCACCTACTACATGAAGGCGGGCACACCTCAGGCACGCTGGATCGGAAGCGGCTTACAAGGCATCGCCCGGAAGACCGGCGACCTCGTCACCGAACCAGATGCCAAAGCCGTCTTCGACAAAGCCGCGCACCCCGACACCGGCACTGCCCTGGGCCGGCCGTACAGCCAATCCACCATCGTCCAGTCCAATCGAGGACAGACCACCACCCGCCGGGCCGTCGTCGGGTTCGACCTGACCTTCAGCGTCCCCAAGTCGGTGTCGGTGATCTGGGCTCTCAGCCCCCGCCACAAGCAGAACCGAATCCTCCAACTCCACCACGACGCCGTCAACGCGACCCTGGACTGGCTCGAAGAGCTTGTCATCCACACCCGTGCCGGGCACAACGGTGTCGCGCACCTCGGAACCCGGGGCGCGGTCGCGGCGGCCTTCGACCACTGGGAGTCCCGGGCCGGAGATCCTCAGCTTCACACCCACGTTGTCATCGCCAACCGCGTTCAGCGCATAACCGACGGCGCCTGGGGCACGCTGGACTCCCGGACCCTCTACAAGGCAGCCGTCGCGGCCAGCGAGCACTACAACGGGCTGCTCTTCGACGCCCTCAAGAACCATCTCGGCACCGACACAGACATCCGAGCACCATTGAACACCACGCACAACCCCAGCCCGCAACTTAGCGGCATCGACGACGACCTGATCTGGGAATTCTCGCACCGCTCCCGTCTCATCGATCTCGAAACAGACCGCCTGGTCGACGAATGGACAACTACCCACGGGACCCGACCCACCGCAACCCAAACAGTCAAACTGCGCCAGCAAGCCACCCTCTCGACGCGAAAGCATAAATCAGAAGTCATCCGACCACTACATGAGCTTTCGGCCCTATGGCGGGCGCGCGCCCTCGAACGGGGCTTTGAACCCGAACACGTTCTCTCCACCACTGTCCACCGCTCACGAACCGAACCCTTCCGCTCCGCCGACTTCACGCCGGACTGGCTGGACGCCGTCGCGATGCTCACTCGGGACCGGGTGGCGGCCAAACGCGCCACCTGGAACCGATGGAACCTGCTTGCGGAAGCCGAACGGGTCTGCGCCGCGATCCGCTGCCAAACGCCGCAAGACCGGACCGCGATGATCGACGCCGTCGCCACCGCCGCCGAGACCCGATCGGTCCCAATCAACGAGTGCCGTTACAGCATCCCCGCCAACGCACTGCCCGATCTGCGGCGCGGCGCCCAGAGCGTCTTCGACTTCCACGGATCGCGCCTCTACACCGACACCACGATCCTCGCCTCCGAAGAGGCGGTGATGGCGGCAAGGGACGACGACGGCGGCCCGGTCGTCCGTGCGAAGGTCGCCATGGAAGCACTCGCCGGCTACAAGCACCACGGCATGTTTGAGCTGCACTCCGATCAACGCGCGGCGGCCTCCCAAGTACTGCTGAGCGGCAACCGACTCGACGCCGTCGTCGGTCCTGCGGGCACCGGAAAGACCACCACGCTCGGCGCCGTCAAAGCTGCCTGGGAATCGGAATTCGGGCCCGGAAGCGTCGTCGGCCTGGCACCCGCTGCGGCGAGCGCCGAGGTTCTCGGACGGGAGTTGTCGATGGTCACCGAGAATGTCGCCAAGTGGCTCTACGAGTCGGTCGGCATGGGTGCGGGTCAGCGGGCTGAGCGGTTCTTCGCCGTCGAGCAGCGCCTACTGAACTTTGGGGTCGAAAGTACCCGGCTGGCCCAGGAAGCAACCCGGCTTGCCGCAGAGCAAGAGCGGTGGCGGTTCCATCCGAATCAGCTCGTGGTCGTCGACGAAGCCTCCATGGTGTCCACCCTGCAGTTGTCGGCCCTGGTCCACCAGGCCCGGGATGCGGGCGCCAAAGTTCTCTTGGTCGGCGATCCGTCCCAGCTGGATGCCATCGACGCCGGCGGTGTGCTCGGCTGGGTGGACCGGCAGGGCAAAACCGCACGGCTGAGCACCGTCTGGCGGTTCGAGCACTCTTGGGAACGGGACGCCTCGCTGAAACTTCGAGAAGGGAACTTCGCCGCGGTCGAGGAATACGACGTGCATCAGCGGATACGGCACGGCGTCTATTCCGACATGGTCGACCAGGCCTACCGGGCCTGGCAGCACGATATCGCGCAGGGAAGGTCGTCCATTCTTATTGCCGCGGACAACGAGGCCGTCAGCATGCTCAACGAACGGGCCCAGGCGGACCGTGTGGTCCAAGGTTCCGTGGATGCTGAGCAGCCAGCCTTCCTGAGGGACGGGCAGTGGGCCGGCCGCGGCGACATTGTAATCGCTCGCCGGAACGACCGCACTGTTGCGGACAGCAACGGTGACTTCGTCCGCAATGGCACCCTGCTCGACATCGTCCGCGGCGGAAGGCGTGATGGTTCCCTCGAAGCGGTACGCCGGAACACCGGGGCGACCGTCATGCTGCGGCGCGACTATGTTGAGTCCGCGGTCGAGCTGGGTTATGCGACGACAGCCCACCGCTCCCAGGGGATCACGGTCGACGCCGGACACACCGTGGTCACGCAGGGCGGGCTCGCGCGTGAGCTGCTGTATGTGAGCATGACCCGGGGCCGCGGAGGCAACTATGCATACGTCAGCGAAAATGATCCTCGCGTTGACGAGCCCCTTGACCCGACCGTGCAGCCCTCGTGGCGAGAAATCCTGGGTGAAGTCCTAGCGTCCGAAGGTGCAGAAAGAACCGCCCACGAATTCCAGGCGTCCGAGCGCCTCAGCGCGGATAGCCTGGAACGGCTGTATGCCGAATACGACTATCTGGCGCAGATCGCCGCCGCCAACCCCATTCACACGGATCGACCGGACCTCGCCAACATGATCAAACAAGCAACAGCCCGGATCAAACACAGGGCGGTTTCCGTCATCAACGCTGCGCTTACGCAGGACCCTGATTGGAAACGAAACCTCGTGGATGCTCTGCCACCGCCTGCGAGCGCGGAAGACACCAGCTACCTCATCGGAAGGATCGCTATCTACAGGGACAGGTGGGGCATTGACGATTCCCCCCTCCCACTGGGACCTACACCAGCGGATCACGAGTGGGAACGGAAAGCGCAGCACCACAACATTCAAGACCTCATCCACCAGACCGCTTCTCGCCCCGCCCAACAACAGCAGCCTGGGTCGTGGCCCGAAGCAGCGGTTGCGGGTCTCCCCGGCCCAGTCAGCACGGGTTGGCAATTATGAACCGAATATTGACGCGGTTCCTGCCCGTCATGCCGTGCAACTCTTCCATTCCCATGAACAAGGAAAAACTGGTATGTCAACCACGATAAAACGGCGGTTACAAGGGAGACTCTGATGAACAACGCGTCAAAGGTGGGGGCAGCGGAGAGTGTCGGGGAAGAGTGGCTGACCCCAAAGGAGATCTGTGCCGAGCTTCGGATTCCTGAGCAGACCTTCTACCAGTGGCGCGTGAAGCACCTCGGCCCCCGCGCTTACCGGATCGGCCGGCATCTCCGCATCAGCCGGAGTGACTTCAATTCCTGGCTGTCTTCCCACATGGAGTCCTAGATGCCCAGACAGCCGCTTCCTCTTGGGACCTGGGGCAAGATTCTCCGGATCAAGGAGCCAGGCGGGCGGTGGCGTGCCCGGGCGCGATTCAGGGACACCGACGGAATAACTCGCCTCGTTGAAGTTTGGGGCGACACAGGAGCAGCGGCCGAGCGCAGCCTCGTGACGATGCTGAAGGACCGCCAGTCGCCCTTGGAATCCGAAGTGTCACCCAGCATGCGGTTGTCCGAGCTAAGCACCCTGTGGTTTGAGGAAATCGAAAGCAACGGCCGCGCCGGCCGCCGGACCATTGACGGCTACAAGGACACGTACCGTCGCGTGATTTCGCCAGCGTTGGCTGGACTACGGTTGAACGAGCTCAGCACAGGCAGGCTCGACCGGTTCTTGAAGAATGTTGCTGCAGACCACCCAGCGACTGCACGCCACTCAAAGGTCGTCCTCACAGGAATTCTCGGACTTGCCGTGCGCCACGACGCCATACACAGTAATCCGATCCGCGAGGTCGCGCGGATCAAAGTCGCCACGAAGGACGTGCAGGCGCTGTCCGTAGAGGATGTTCTAAAGCTTCGCGCTGTGATCCGTCAATGGCAGGACGACTCTGACCATCGAGGACGGCCACGAGCATCCGACCTGTTGGATGTTGTGAACATCTTCCTTGCAACCGGCGCCCGAATTGGCGAGGTCCTTGCAATCCGCTGGCAAGATGTCGACCTCCAGGCGAGCCCCGCCACCATCACCATCTCGGGGACAGTCGTCATGGAAAGGGAACGAGACACCTACCGGCAAGCCAAACCCAAGACCAAGGCCGGCTTCCGGACGGTGAAGCTGCCTCCCTTCGCCGAGCAAACCCTCAGGCGCAAGTACATTGTCGAGCAGCCAGCAGACGACGCCATGCTGTTTCCATCCTCAACAGGAACGGTGCGCAGCCCGAACAACTTCCGACGCCAATGGCGGGACGCGCGATCCGGGTCTGAGTACGAATGGGTGACACCACACGTCTTCCGAAAGTCAGTTGCGACATTGATCGACCGAGAGTACAGCTCCAAGGATGCCGCAGCCCAGCTTGGTCACTCCGGCACAGCCATCACTGAGAAGCACTACATTGCCAGGGCCACGGAATCCCCAGACCTCACCAAGGCGCTTGAGCAGTTCGCCGGCCACGAAGTCGTCGATGGTCCCACGATGTAGAAACCGGTTAGTCGGCCGCGCGTTGTGCCGGCGCAACCGCATTCCAACATCCCCGAGGGCCCATCACCACCCGATGCTTTTCACCCGAAAACGATGAGTAAACGATGGGTTGGCCCCATTTTTGGCCTGAAAAAGACCCTCCGCCCAACGTTTCCGCAGGTCAAAGGGCCTTCACTGTGGAGCTAAGGAGATTCGAACTCCTGACCTCTTCGATGCGAACGAAGCGCTCTACCAACTGAGCTATAGCCCCGAAGCAACGCCGGTCCTGACGGAACGGCGTTGCCGGTATCCCTAGGCTACAAAGTATCCGCGATGTTTTCCAGCCAGCCCCGGAATGTCGCGTTGCCGTGTCGCGCCTCGGGCACCAGATCTTGGCCTGACAGCAGCACGAGGCTACCGCAGCGCAACCCGGGGCGACGCGTCCCCGAAATGAAAACCCCGGGCAGCCACTGCTGGCTGCCCGGGGCGAATACTCCGGAGGGGGAAGGGTCAGGCCCGTCGTCGCTGGAGGACGTCGTCCAGATTGCTCAAGGCACTCTGGGCCTTGCTGAGCTGCTTTGTCTCGGCATCGTCGGTCTTTTGGGAATCGGACGCTGCCGGCCGCGCCGAGGCCTGCTTCAACGACGGCTTCCCGGCGGCCTTCGGCGCCTGCGGCAGATCGAGCGGCAGCGGGGCCGCGCGTTCGGCCTTCGGCGCTTCGACATACGTGGGCTTGGGAACGTCCACGGGCTCCCAGCTGGATCCTTCCGCGGGTACCGCGGTTTCGGCCGCCACGGCCGATGAGGTATCCCCCGAGGCTGCCGCTTCTGCCAGGGCGGCCTGTCGGAGGTCCAATGCGGTCAGCGGCTGCGGCGCAGGTTCGGGAGTGACCCGGCCCGCCTCGGCGTCGAAGAGAGGGCTCTCGGGCCGTTCCACGGGAGGGCCAGCCGGACGGGAGGGGAGCTCTTCGGGCGCTGTCGGACGCACGGAGTTGTGTTCAGGGTTGTGCGCCGGGCTGCCCATGGCCGCACGGAAGGCGGCATTCATTTTCCGCCTGCGGTCGCGGACAGCGAGGCGGCGGAGTAACGCCACAGCAACCACACCGCCCGCCAGCGCCGCCACCGGCAGCCAGCCGGCTCCGACGCCAAACAGGCGAAGGACCGCGGACACCACACCTGTGAGCAGTGAAAGAGCACCGGCAACGGCAATGGCCAGTCGCCTCCAACGGATCCTGAACGCCCGTTCAACAGGCGCGGCCCCCTCGGAGCTTGCCCCGGTTGCTGCGGCTCTGCCGGCGTTCCCCGGGTGCTGGGTAATGATCATCGGCCTCTCCTGCTGCGCCGCCATTTTCATAACCTTCCCCGCGTGTGGGTCTGCTGGTTCAATGTCGACGACGTCCGCCAGGAATTCGCCTGCAGGCTGCAGTTGGTGACGCCCGTTCCGGAGAACGTAGGGCGCCACCCACACGATCCAGAGCGCAACAGCAATGACAAGTATCACAGAGCTGCTAAGAGGGAAGTCCACACACAAAACCGTATGAGGTATATGGGGCACGGAGCCGCATTGTCAGGGGTGTGTCGCGCGCGCCGCGGCAATTGGCCGCCGTGGGGGCAAAGGGGCTGGTCAGGCGGCCACCACGGGTCTACACCGAACGGCTCCGCAACCACCTTTTGAGAAGCCCTTCCGGCACTTCTTCAGCCGTGAGCGCGAAGGTGCGGTGGTCCGCCCATTCGCCGTTGATGTGCAGGAAACGAGGCCTGAATCCTTCGTCGCGGAACCCGAGTTTTTCCACCACGCGCAGGCTGGGCCCGTTCTCCGGTCTGATGTTGATCTCCATGCGGTGCAGCCCAAGGGTTCCGAAACAAAAGTCCGTTGCCATGGCCACGGCGGTCGGGGCAATCCCCCGCCCGGCCCGGTCCTTGTCGACCCAGTAGCCAAGCGTCGCCATCATGGCCGATCCCCAGACGATCGAGGAAACGGTCAACTGCCCCACCATGACCGGCGCCTGGTGGCCGGGAGTCCATTCCGCGATCACGAAGGGCAGTGCCGTGGCCTGGGCAGCCTGGGTCTTCAGCGACCGCACCATCTGGCGGTAGTCCGGCAGCCCGCCGCCCGGAACGGGGTTTGAAGCCTCCCAGGGGGCCAGCCACTCGCAGTTGCGCGACCGGAGCTCGGTCCACTCCTTCCGGTCCCGGTACCGGATCGGGCGGAGCACGATGTCGCCGCTCTCCAGCGTCACCGGCCAGTTGAAGCTGCCCCCCACGGGAGTTACTTGGTGAGGCTGGGGGCCAGGCTGGACGCGAAGCCGGGCAGCCATTCGCGCAGGCCCGGACCGAGGTCCTCGCTGTCGCAGGCCAGCTGGACGCAGGCCTTGAGGTAGCTGAGCTTGTCGCCGGTATCGTAGCGGCGGCCGCGGAAAACGACGCCGTACACGCCGTAGCCTTCCCCCGTCCCTGCCGAGAGTTCCTGCAGGGCGTCCGTCAGCTGGATTTCACCGCCCCGGCCCGGCGCGGTGCGCTCGAGCACTTCGAAGACGGCCGGGTGCAGCACGTAGCGGCCAATGATGGCGAGGTTGGACGGCGCGTCGGCGACGTCCGGCTTCTCCACGAGTTGCTTGATGCGGACGAACTCCTCGCCACCGAGTGCTTCGATGTCGGCGCAGCCGTAGGCGCTGATCTGGGATGGATCCACCTCGATCAGGGCGACCACGGAGCCGCCGGTCTTTGCCTGGACTTCGATCATGGTGCTGAGGAGTTCATCGCGGGCGTCAATGAGGTCATCGCCCAGCAGGACGGCGAACGGCTCCTGCCCGACGTGCTGCTTGG
This sequence comes from Arthrobacter sp. NPDC058192, assembly GCF_042883665.1. Lineage (NCBI taxonomy): Bacteria > Bacillati > Actinomycetota > Actinomycetes > Micrococcales > Micrococcaceae > Arthrobacter > Arthrobacter sp. NPDC058192. The sequence goes on from NZ_JBHVVJ010000018.1 coordinate 116,082, forward strand.
CGCGGAGGACCGCGTGGCCCAGGCCCATGGGATCGCCTTGGCGGACGTAGTGAATGTCGCCGAGGTTGCTGGCGGCCTGGATGGACTCGAGCTTGGCCGTGTCCCCCTTGGCCTTCAGCGTGGACTCCAACGTGGGAACGCGGTCAAAGTGGTCCTCCAACGCCCGCTTGTTACGGCCCGTGATCATCAAAATGTCGTTGAGGCCGACATTCACGGCTTCTTCAACGACATACTGGATTGCCGGCTTGTCAACGACAGGCAGCATTTCCTTGGGCATCGCCTTCGTGGCCGGAAGGAACCTGGTACCAAGGCCCGCGGCGGGGATGACGGCTTTGCGGACGGAAGCGTTCGGTGTGTTCACTCGACTAATCTAGCGGAGGGACCAATCATTGCGTAATTATTCGCGCGGTCCTGCAGCCCACGAACCGGTGCTGCAGGGACTTTAGCGGCAGAGGACGGGCCAGGATGATGTCAAAGGACGAAATACGCTCCAGCCACAGGGCCAGGCGGGCCGCCCTGCCGGGGGCCGCAGTCGACGCCGCCGCTGCAGGCATCGCCAGGCACGGGCTCGGGTGGGCTTCCGGCATGGCCGACGGCGGCCGGGGCACCTTTGCGGCGTACCTCGGGGTGGACGCGGAACCGCCCACACTGCCTCTTTTGTCTGCGCTGGAGGCTGCCGGGCACCGGGTACTGCTTCCGGTTTGCGAACCCGGTCTCGAACTGAGCTGGGTGTACTGGACGCCGGAGTCCGGATATGCCCGCAGCAGGTTCGCCCCCATCCAGGAACCGGTCGGAGAGCGTCACGGCACTGCCGTGATGCTTGACGCCGACGCAATCTTCCTGCCGGCCACCGCCGTTGATTTTTCGGGCAACCGCATCGGCCAGGGCGGCGGCTACTACGACAAATTCCTAGCCACACTGGCTGGCCTGAGCGGCCCGTCCGGCCGGGCATCCGACGCCGGGACGCCGCCGACTGCCGCCGTCGTTTATGACACAGAGGTGCTTCCGGCGGGCAGCATTCCCGCCGAGTCGTTCGACCGGAAGGTCGACGTAGCTCTGACACCGGGTGGGATCGTCCGGCTCCGCTGAGAAGGGGGTCCGGCAATGGTGATAGAATTGGCACTCAGGCCCTGCGACTGCTAAGGGACGGACACCGCCGAGAAATGTATCGGCCGGAGTTCCGACCAGACAGCACGGGACCTGCTCGTTTGCCCCAGAGTGAGGATTTCCAATGCCCACGTATGCATACGCCTGCAAGGACTGCAGCCACTCCTTCGAGATCGTGCAGTCGTTCAGCGACAGCTCCCTGACGTCATGCCCGGAGTGCCAGGGCACCCTGCGCAAGAAGTTCAACAGCGTCGGCGTAGTGTTCAAGGGCTCCGGCTTCTACCGGACCGACTCGCGCGATACTAAGGGCAGCACCGTTTCCCCGGCCCCTGCCGCTCCCGCGGCGCCGGCGCCCGCCGCCGCTGCCGCCAGCTAGCCCTCCCCCGCGGTAGCCCGCTTCCGTGTAGTCGGTGGTCCGCCCGGATCGACTCGGCGGCTCTGATCGACTCGGCGGCGCCTCACAGCGTGCTGGGTCGCGGGGAATTCCCTTCGCGGGGGTCTGCCGGCACATCGGGCACCGACTGCCTGTCCCCCGTGATTGTGCCCGCTTGGCGTTATCCACATAGGCGGTAGCGCATCTGCCCGCGGCGTGGGCCACTGCGTACCGTGGCGGCATGTCACTTTTCGTAAGCCCGGCTTTCCCGGTTTTACCCCTCCGCTCTTTCTCCCGGACTTCATCCCTGTCGCCGCCAACGCGCGCAAAGGGCCACTGCCGCCCAGCCCGCGGGGTCCGCCACCAAGGCCCTCTCCGCACCAGGATTTCGGCCGCCAGCAGCTCCGCTCAGCGCCGGACCGGCCTCCGCGGCCCGCACCCACAGCGGCTGTCGCGCGGTCGCCAGTCGCGCGGTCGCCAGTCGCGAGGTCGCCTGCCGCGTGGCCCGCTGTCGCGGCGCCGGGTGAGCGGATGGTTGAACCGGCACCGGCGGCTTATCGCGGCACTCTTATTGTGCACCGCCGCCGGCGTCACCGTTCAGCAGTTGACTCCTGCGCCTGCCGATTCCATCATTGCTTTCGCGGCGGCGGCTGATCTTCCCGCCGGAAAGACCGTGGCCCCCGGCGACCTCAGCAGGATCGGCGTGCCGCCCGGACTGGTGCCGGCCGGCAGCCCGGATAGCGAGAAAGCGTACGAGGGCAAACAACTGGCCGCACCCCTGCGGAAGGGCCAGCTCGTCACAGATGCCCAGGTGCTTGGCCCGGGCCTGCTCGCGGGCAGCCCGCCCGGCTCCGTAGCCGTGCCACTAAGGATGGCCGATCCCGCGTCCGTCCAACTGGTCTCCCCGGGACAACTCGTCAACGTCGTGCTCACCAGCGGCAATGGCCTTGAAAAACCCGGCGAGAGCCAGATCCTCGCCGAAGCCGTGCCGGTGCTGTGGACGTCCGTGCAGGGCGGAAAGGCAGGGACGTGGCTGGCGGGCGCGGACACCGACGGACTGATCGTGGTGGCTGCCGCAGCCGATCAGGCGCGCCGGTTGGCCGGCGCATCCACCCAGGGCAAACTCTTCTTCGTGCTGGTGGCTGCACCGCCCGGGTAACTCCCGGCAGCCCTCAAGCCGGTGGCCGTCGCTCTGCGGGTCCTTCCGCGCTCCGGCCCAACAGGCCGGGAAGCTTTCCGCTGTGAGGCCGCTGCCGTGGGTATCTTTCAGACCAGCGCGGCCAGCCTCAGCCCCAGTGCGGAGGCTTCTGCTCCTGGAGCCAGGCGTCGTGGTCGTAATTGTCCGGCTGGTCGCCCCAGCGCCGCGGGTCGTCCTCGGCTGCCTTGTTTGGCAGCACGCCTGCGGCGGCGCCCGGCGGTGTCGCTGCGCGACGTGACCTTTCCTTCGGCTCCCGGCCCTTGGGCTCCTGGTCCGCTCCCTCGCCGGTTGACTCCTCGGCCGGCGCGGGGGCGCCACCGTCCTGCGCGCCGGAGTCCTGGCTGCCGGAGTTCTTCTGGATGTCGCCGTCCGCACTCATGCTGCCGGCCCCCTCCCTGCCTGTCATACCTGATTCTAGTTCCCTCCGGTGCCCGGATTCGGACTGGGGCGTGTCCTCGTGCAACCCTGCAGGCCGCGCCGCATCCGTCGGGGCCAGCTGCCCAGATAGGTCCTCCGGGGACTCCTGCGCGGGGACGTCCTGCCCTGCAGACTGCAGGACCGGGGACTCTCGGCCCGAGTGTCGTTGCTCCGGCGGCGTGTGCCCTGAAAAGACGCCGCTGCGCCCGGCCGCCGAGTCGTTGACCGCCAGGTGCTCGATGTCGTCGTCGAAGAACCCTTGCGATTGCCGGAGCCGGCTGGAAGTCGCAGGTTTCTCCAGCCCGAGGTAGCCGCCAATCCGGTCGGCGCAGGCCGACGGGTCGGTGAAGACCTCGATGGTCCACAGCGGCATGTAGCGCCAGCCGAGCCGTTCCAGGAGCTGCGGCCGGAGCCTGCTCCGTTCCCGGACGCTCATCCGCCGGTAGTGGCTTGTGCCGTCGGACTCGATCGCGACCGGACGGGGTATTTCCGCATCGTCCTGGCCGATGGTGGTCATGGGGTCGGCGGCGGCCACCATGTTGAGGACGCCGTCGTACTGGTGCCAGACGCGTGCCCCGCGGGCCCGGAGCCGGTCGCCCAGATCTGCCACGAGCGGATCAGCGCCGAGCGCCTGCTCACTGGCGGCGGCACGGGAGGCGGGGCTGCCGAGATCGGAATGGCCTGCGATCTCCCGGTTCAGCAGCTCGTAGAAGTCCACGGCGCCGTGGCTGAGGCGGCTGACGTCGAGGTCGTCGGGGCGGAAGCAGCTCAGCACGTGGAGGGATCGGCGTGCGCGGGTCATTGCCAGCGCGAATTTGGCGCGTCCCCCCTCGGCAGAGAGCGGGCCGAGGTTGTGGAGCGTGCGTCCGTGCGGCGTGCGGCCATATCCGGGGGAGAATATGACGTGGTCGCGGACCAGGCCCTGGGCCCGTTCCAGATCCACCACGCGGAAGGACTCTTCCCCTGCCGTGAAGAAGCCGCTGAGCATCGGGTAGTTGGGCAGCTGTGCGCGGATGGCCTCGCCGATCCGGGCGGCGTGGCGAAGGCTGCCGGTCACCACGGCCAGCGAGGTCCGTGGCCGGAGCCGGGCGTGCTCGAAGACGAGTTCCACCGCCCGGTTAACCTCGGCGACAACCGATTCAACCCCGTCGTGGTCGGCGCTGGGCAGTCCGGTGCCGTCGGGGAGGTACTCCACGGTCAGCGTCCGGTCAAGGCCCGTGGCAGATTGTCCTTCCGGCAGCCGCGCGAGTTCCCCGCGGTAGTATCCCTTGCTGAGCTGGCGGACCAGGTCTTCATCGACCGCGCGGTACACGGTCCGGAGGTTCCACACGGGGAGCACGGAGGCCAGTGCCCGGAAGGCGCTCTCAACGCTCTGGTACGAGCTCTCCCCCGCGGCGAGCCGTTCGACGCCCACGGTAAAGGTCCTGGGGCTCGCGATCTGTTCATCGCCGAAGGCGATGACCTGCCGGGCCCGGGCGATGGCCGGGAGGACTGCCTGCAGCGACGTCGTTTCGGCGTCGAGGATCACGACGGCGTCGAAGGTCTGCTCGATCGGCAGGAGCCCCGTCATGAGGTACGGGCTGACGGACCACACGGGCACCAGCGTGGGCAGCAGCTCTTGGGCTTGGCCGCTCAGTGCCGAGAGGGTCACCCTGCCGTCCTTCAGGAGGCTGCGCAGCAGCTCGGCCTGGCGCGGGTACGCCTCAATGGCCGAGCGCCAGCGTTCGGACAGGTTCCACCGCAGCCGGGCGGCGCCGCTGGCGATGTGGGCATTGTCCGCGAGCCGGTACTCCGCTTCCAGCTGGCGCAGGGCGTCACCGTCGGACATGGCCAGGTAGTCATCGCCGCTGATCATGGCTTCCAGGGCGGACTGCCACCAGGCGAGCTCGAGTTCGGCGGCGACAGAGCCCTCGGGGACTTCACGCGCGGCGAGGTCGGCGAGCAGCTCGCCCAGGCCGTGCTCGCGCATGTTTTCGACCAGCAGGGTGCGCTCCGGCAGGGTTTCGAGGGTTGCCGTGTCGGCGACGAGCAGCTGCACCCGGGTCAGGAGTTCGGGGTAGGGCGCACGGTCCAGGTCGCCGCCCGCCGCGGTGTGCCGCACCGCCTGGCCCAGTTCGGCCAGTTCCGCCTCAAGCTGCCGGTAGAGACCACTGATCTCGGCCAGCCCGGACGGAACAGCGGGGTGCCGCTGCGTGGTGGCGTAGCCGGACCAGGCGGTGCGCTGCTCCTGGACGAGCACCAGGGAGCTGTGCAGATCGGTGATGTGCACGCCGGGCCGGACGTATTCCTTGGCCACCCGGCGCAGCCGGGACCGCTGCATGGACGGCATCTCAATTCCGCGTTCCCGGCGCCAGGCGGAGGACGCGGTCGCTGAGATCAGGTCGTGGACGGGCCGGTCGAAGATGTCGGGGGTGAATTTGTCCAGGCTTTCCCGGACGGCCACGAGAAGGTCGATCTGCGCGCCCCATTCGGCGAACGTACCGCCGAGGCGGATCTCGGCGTGTTCGGCCACTTCGTCCATGCGGCCGCGCAGCAGCGGCAGCTTCTCGGCGACCGAGCGGGCCACCGCCTGCGCCTCCTGGGTCTCCTTGCGGGTCTGCAGCCGTGCCCCGTGCCAGGGGCTGGTGGTCGAGGCGCGGCTGAAGCTGCCGAGCTCGGCGGCGCGGCGGAGACGTTCCGCGAGTTCCTCGCGGTCCCGGATGTTGTCCAGCACGCTGCGCTTGAGCCGGATGGTCGTGGCCGGCGCAGGCTGGATGGAGGTCAGCTCGGCCAGCGACTGCATGGCCTGGTAGGGGGAACAACCCCACCGCTCCCGGACATTGTGGAGCGAGGCGACATGATCCATCAGGGCGTGCCGGTGCCCGGTCAACGTGCCGTACAGGTTGCTCAGCTGCGGCTGGAGTGACTTCTCGTTGCGGACGATCGCCCGGACCAGCTGGCCCTTGAGCTGCACCGGGCTGGCGTTGCCGGTGAGTTGGAAGAGCATGGATTCGAGCCCGAGGCTCTCCAGCTGTGTGGAGATCTCAGCGAGGCCGGCCCGCCGGTCGCCGACGACCAGGACGGTCTTGCCCTCGTCCACGAGGGCGCCGATCGTGTTGAGTGCGGTCTGGGTCTGTCCGGTGCCCGGCGGGCTGCTGACCACCAGCGAGTCGCCGGCCCGGACAGCGTCAACGACGTACTGCTGGTCCGTGTCGGCGTCGAGAAGCAAAAGCTCCTCGGCAGGGTCCCGCTCATCCGTGCTGGGGAACCGGCCGGGCTCGAGCGTGGGCACGTCGACCCGTTCACCGGAGCCGGCCCGTGCCAGCGCGGTGATAACGGGGTTGTTCTGGTTGATCCACGGATCATCCAGGTTCCCGGAGAGGTCCGCGAACGTGGAGACGAGGAGGTTGTGCTCGATCTCGGCGCCGTGGATCGGCTGGACCAGGGTGCCAAGGCGGTCCAGGACGGGCTGGGGGTCGTAGCGGGCTGTGCTGTACGCCATGCGGGTCACCGCGTTGACATCAAAGACGATCCCGTGGACCGACTTCAGATGGCGGACCAGGGCGGGGTTGATCTGCGCCTGCTCGGTGAGCTGAAGTTCGTAGTCGTCCTCGCCGGGGCGCACCGTGAGAGAGATGGCCGCGAGCATGACCGGAGCCGAGATGCGTTGCGGTTTTCCTCCGACGGCGGAGGTCCACACGACCGTGCCGGCGGAAAAATAGCCCGCATCGATGCCCCGGTCGTTGGCGAGTTCGAAGATCTTGGAGCGCAGGTTGCGTGAGGCCCTGGCCGCGATGACGTACTGCTGGCGGTCGCGGATCAGGGTGGAGAGCCGGGTGCGCCGTCCCGCCATCAGCTGGGCAAGTCCCGACGGATGGGCCGTGGTCAGGTCGATCGAGCCTTCGGGCGTCTTGGTGAAGCGCAGCATCGTATCTGCACCGGTGACGGGCTTGAGTCCCGACAGCCATTTCCTGAACTCCTCGGAGCCCTCGGGGTGGCCTTGACCAACTGACACTGCTGCCTTCTTTTCTGTACTCGACTGCTCTGTGCTGTAAATCCCTGCGCTGTCATGCTCTATGCCGTCATGCTCCGCGCCATGCTGCCCCGCCCCGTACCGCGGCGGGCTCGACGTTAGTGCGTTCGTCGTGTCAACGCTCATCTGCTGCCTCCGCGTTTTCCATGGCCGCGCTGAGGGTGCTCGCTGTTCCCTGGCCCGCGCGGGACGTCTTGGACCATACCGGCATGCTTCCGAGGGTAGCCCGAATCACCCGCCGGTGCGGGGCCGCAACACTGGGGCGGCGGAAATTCAAGCGGAATTGCCAGAAACAAAAGGAAATGGCCGGCCCCTAAAGGCCGGCCATTCACACTGCTATTCCCACTCGATGGTTCCCGGCGGCTTGCTGGTCACGTCCAGCACCACGCGGTTGACGTCGTCCACTTCGTTCGTGATCCGGTTGGAAATCCGGGCCAGGAGGTCGTAGGGCAGCCTGGACCAGTCTGCGGTCATGGCGTCCTCGGAGGAGACGGGACGGAGCACGATCGGGTGTCCGTAGGTGCGGCCGTCGCCCTGGACGCCAACGCTGCGGACGTCCGCCAGCAGCACAACTGGCATCTGCCAGACTTCGTTGTCCAGTCCGGCTGCGGTCAGTTCGGCGCGGGCGATGGCATCGGCTTTCCGGAGCAGGTCCAGGCGTTCCTTGGTGATGTCGCCGACAATCCGGATGCCGAGGCCCGGCCCCGGGAAGGGCTGGCGTCCGACGATTTCCTGCGGAAGGCCGAGCTGGGCGCCGACGGCGCGGACTTCGTCCTTGAACAGGGCACGCAGCGGTTCCACGAGCTCAAACTGCAGGTCCTCGGGCAGTCCGCCCACGTTGTGGTGGCTCTTGATGTTGGCCGCACCTTCGCCGCCGCCGGATTCGACGACGTCGGGGTACAGGGTGCCCTGGACCAGGAACTTGATCTTTTCACCATGCGCCGCTGCCTCGGCGATGATCGCCAGTTCGGCTTCTTCGAAGGCACGGATGAACTCGCGGCCGATGATCTTGCGCTTGGTCTCGGGATCGCTGACGCCGGCCAGGGCGCTCAGGAAACGCTCCTGCTCGTTGGCGACATAGAGCTTCACGCCGGTGGCTGCCACGAAGTCGCGTTCGACCTGCTCGGCTTCGCCCTCGCGCAGCAGGCCGTGGTCAACGAAGACACAGGTCAGCTGGTCGCCGACAGCGCGCTGGACCAGGGCGGCCGCCACGGCCGAGTCGACGCCGCCGGACAGGCCGCAGATGACCCGGGAGTCGCCGATCTGCTCGCGGATGCGCTGGACCTGTTCCTCCAGGATGTTGCCGGTGGTCCAGTTCGGTTCCAGCCTGGCGCCCTTGAACAAGAAGTTCTCCAGGACTTCCTGGCCGTAGGCCGAGTGCTTGACTTCGGGGTGCCACTGGACGCCGTAGAGGCGCTTGTCCTCGTTGGCGAAGGCGGCGACCTCGGCGCCCGCCGTCGTCGCGAGGACCTCGAAGCCTTCGGGGGCCTCGTGGACGGAGTCTCCGTGGCTCATCCACGTGCTCTGGTGCTGCGGCATGCCGGCCAGGATGGACCGGCCCTCGCCCATGGTGGTGGTCTCGGTGGCACCGTACTCGCGCAGGCCGGTGCGTGCCACCTTGCCGCCGAGGGCGTTCGCCATGGCCTGGAAGCCATAGCAGATGCCGAAGACCGGGACGCCGGCCTCGAAGAGGTCCGCGCCCACGTTCGGGGCGCCCTCGGCGTAGACGCTGGCGGGGCCGCCGGAGAGGATGATCGCTGAGGGGTTCTTGGCCAGCAGCTGCTCGGTGCTGAAGGTATGCGGAACCACTTCCGAATACACATTCGCTTCCCGGACGCGGCGGGCAATCAGCTGCGCGTACTGGGCACCGTAGTCAACAACCAGGACCGGCCTGTGGGACGTCTGGGATGCAGTGGGAGTAGTCACCCCACTAGCCTACTTTGTGCCCCTGCCCGCCCGCACATTGAGAAGCCTCCCGGGGCCCGAATTCCGGCCCGGGTAAGCGAACTCACACGCACGACGGCGGCTGCCGCGGTGCCCGCCGCCGCCCGACACGGCGGGCCCGCCGGCAGCACGCGCGGGTGTGCTGCTCAGTAGCGCTGGGGGGCCTGCGGGTTTGCCGCGAGTTCGGCCTCAACCTCTGCGTGGAACTTCTTCTCCACGAAGAAGGACAGGAACGGCACGACGCCGCCGAGGGCCATGACCACCAGCTTGGTGAACGGCCAGCGCATGAGCGACCAGAGCCGGAAGTTGGAAATCAGGTACACGACGTACATCCAGCCGTGCACAATCAGGACAGTGACCGAGAGGTTCACCCCGCCGATCACCCCGGCGGGTTCTGCGTCGGCGAAGCCCAGCCCGAACGGCTGGCCGGTGACGGCGTCGGTGCCGCCGGCGAAGAGGTACTGCCCGAACCCGTACCGGGCGACCAGTTCCGCGCACAGCAGCAGCAGCATGGAACCTGTCAGGTAGGCGAGAACCTTGTAAAACTTCAGGGCGGACCGGATTTGGGCCTCGGTGCCGCCGAAGCGGCGCTTCTTGCCGGCTGCGCCCGTGCCGTTGGTCGACTTCGGCTGGATGGCGGGCTGGGGCTCGATCATGATTGCACTCTCGGGTCTGTGGGATACGGGGCTGGTAGTTGCGTTTCCGCGGTCGGGGCTTCGGCTGGCACTTCGGCGGTGGAGTCTTCGGTGGCCGGCTGTCCCGCCCCGTGGTCCCCTTCGGGTGTGGCGGGGTCTTGGCGCGCCATCTCCTCGTCGTGGGCGTCTTCGAGGTCCCGACGGTAGTCGTCTTTCACCAGCCGCCACCAGATGAACAACGCGAAGCCGGCAAAGACCACCCATTCCACGGAATAAAACAGGTTCAGCCAGTTGACCTGTTGCGCAGGCGGCTGGGGACCGATCCGGAGCGGTTTGACGGGGCCGCCGGCGGATTCCGCCCCGACGTCCGTTCCGCCGACGAGTTCGGTCTTCGCCGCGACGAAGCCCGGGTAGCTGCTGACGTTCCAGTCGTTGATAAGCTCGGCGACCGAGACGGCGCTGGCGCGGCCGGCCCCCGGGTCGGTGTGTCCCACCGGGGACTCGGACGGCAGCAGGCGCCCCGTCAGCTTGATGGTTCCGGACGGCGGCGCCGCGGCGTCCGCGGGATCCGCGACCCAGCCGCGGGCGACCGGAATCCAGGTTTGAGGCGTGGCCCCGCTGCCCTTCAGGACGGGAGCATCCGTCACAGCGAAGGCCGAGACGATCCAGTAGCCCTTCGCCCCGTCATTCAGGCGGTCCGCGACGAGGACCTGCTTTTGGGGGTCGTACCTCCCGGTGGCGGAGACCATCTGGTCCGCCACCGATCCGGGGAAGAAATTCCCGGGTTGCAGGACCGAGGTGAGCGGGCGCACGTCCTCGGTTGCCGTGGGGACGGGGGCTTCCACCTGGGTGGAGCGGCCGAACTGCCACTGGCTCAGCAGCACAAAGACCCCGGAGATGGCGATCGCGAACACCAGTCCTGCGATCCAGCGGGGTTTGAGGGCAGTTTTCAACACCTCTTAACCGTACTTCGTCCCCCTGTAGAACAGCGAAACGGCCCTAGAGTGGGGCAGCAGGGTCCCTGCGTGGCGACGAAGTCGACACGAAAGGGCCTGCCCCAATCCTTAGTGGTCGAAGAACACCAGGCTGGAGTTGATGAGTTCGGCGATCACTTCGGCGTCGTAGGCCCGTCGGAGGGACTCGCGGAAGGATTCCTTCGACAGGGAGCGTGCCAGCGTCGCGAGCACTTCAAGGTGGTCGGAAAAGGAACTCGCCGGGGTGGCGATGAGCAGAATCACAGTGGCGGGGCCGTCGGCGGCGCCGAAGTCCAGCGCCCGGCCGTACTTTGTGATGCCGACCGCGATGGAGGTCTGGGAGACCAGTTCGCTGCGGGCGTGCGGGAGCCCCACCCCGCCGGGCAGGCCGGTGGCGAGCTGGTGTTCCCGGGCATTGACCTGTTTGAGGAAGCCCTCCAGGTCGGAGATCCGCCCAGCCGCGTGCATGCGCTCCGCGAGCTGGGACGTGGCGTCGAGCTTGTCTGCGGCGTCCATTTCGAGGATCACCATCTCGGGCGTAGTGAGCTCGGCGTCGTACCGGTCCAGTGGTTCCGCCAAGAGTAGTCCCTTCGAAGTGGCGTCGGTGCCCGCCGGCCGGCAGTCCAATGACCCCATGGTGGTCACCGCTGCCGGCCGGGCTGGGTCTCAGCGCAGCGGGACGATGTCCTCCACGCCCAGCCGCGCGGCGTCGGCGGATTCGTCGTCCGGCTGCTCCTGGCTCAGGCGCTCGGCATCGACCCGGGCCAGATAATGCTTGACTTCGCTCTCGCGCTGCGCATCACTCCAGCCGAGAACGTCTCCGATTAGTTTAGCCACTACCGGAGCGGCGGACACACCCCGGTCCCACGCCTCAATCGAAATCCGGGTGCGGCGGGTCAGGACGTCCTGGACGTGGCGGGCTCCTTCATGCGTGGCCGCGTAGACGGCCTCGGCGCCGAGATAGTCGTCCGCACCGGGCAGCGGCTCGGCAAGTTCCGGGTTGCCGGCGATGGGGGCCAGCACTTCGGAGGCCATGGCGCCGTACCGGTTGAGCAGGTGTTCGATCCGGGCCACGTGGACGCCGGTCTCCTCCGCCATCCGGTTCCGCTGGTTCCACGCGGCCCTGAAACCGCTGGCCCCGAGGAGCGGGATGGACTCCGTGCAGCTCGGCGGGACGCGCTCGTCCATGCTGCGCGTTGCCTCGTCGACGGCGTCTTTGGCCATGACCCGGTAGGTGGTCCATTTCCCGCCGGCCACCACCACGAGTCCCGGCACGGGGTGGGCCACCACGTGTTCCCGCGAGAGCTTGGCGGTGGAGTCGCTCTCCCCGGCCAGGAGCGGGCGCAGTCCCGCATAGACGCCCTCGACGTCTTCCCGGGTGAGCGGCCGTTTGAGGACCTTGTTCACATGTTCCAGCAGGTAGTCGATGTCCTTGCTGGAGGCCGCCGGATGCGCCTTATCAAGGTGCCAGTCGGTGTCCGTGGTCCCGATGATCCAGTGCCGGCCCCAGGGGATCACAAACAACACGGATTTCTCAGTCCGCAGGATCAGCCCCACCGTGGACTGGATCCTGTCGCGGGGCACCACGAGGTGGATGCCCTTAGAGGCGCGCACCTTGAGCTGCCCGCGGTCCGTCACCATGGCCTGGGTCTCGTCGGTCCAGACGCCCGTGGCGTTGATGACCTGCTTGGCACGGATCTTGAAGCTCGAGCCGTCCTCGTGGTTGACCACCTTGGCGCCGACCACCCGCTCGCCTTCGCGCACGAAGTCAACAACCGCCAACTGGCTGACGGCATGCGCGCCGTAGTGCGCCGCAGTCCGCACGAGGTTGGCCACGTACTTCGCGTCGTCCACCTGGCCGTCGTAATACCGGATGGACCCCACGAAGGCGTCGTTCTTCAGGCTCGGCGCCGCCCGCAGGGTTCCGCGGCGGCTCAGGTGCTTGTGGAACGGCACGCCGCGGCTGTGCCCGCCGGTAATGGACATGACGTCGTAGAGCGCGATCCCGGCGCCGACGTAGGGGCGCTCAAGCACACGCTTGGTGAGCGGGTAGAGGAACGGCACGGGCCGGGCCAGATGCGGGGCAAGGACGGAGAGGATGAGCCCGCGCTCGTGCAGCGCCTCCTTGACCAGGGCGAAGTCCAGCATCTCCAGGTAGCGCAGGCCGCCGTGGATGAGCTTGGAGGACCGTGACGAGGTGCCCGCTGCCCAGTCGTTCGCTTCGACGATGCCGACACTCAGCCCGCGGGTGATGGCGTCCAGGGCGGCGCCGGCGCCGACGATTCCTCCGCCCACGATCAGGATGTCGAGTTCCTTGCCCGGGTCCGCGGTGCCCTTCAGGAAGGCAATGGAAGCTTCGCGCTCCGCAGGGCCCAGGGCACCTCCGGTCGCGGGAGAACCGCCGGGAATACTGTTCATGTCACGCCTCCATCCGGATCGAACCTCGTAGGGCACCAGACTACGTCCAAGTCCTCCCGATGGGCAGGGGCCATTCCCCCGCCGGCGGAGCGCTCAGTTTCAGGCGTAAGGCGAGACGACGACGTCGACGCGCTGGAATTCCTTCAGGTCCGAGTAGCCGGTGGTTGCCATCGAACGGCGCAGCGCACCGATCAAATTGGAGGTGCCGTTGGTGTGGTGGCCCGGCCCGAACAGAACCTCCTCGAGCGGACCCACGGTTCCGACGTTTACCCTGTCGCCGCGGGGCAGTTCGAGGTGGTGGGCCTCCTGGCCCCAGTGCCAGCCTCGGCCGGGCGCTTCCTCGGACCGGGCCAGGGCGCTGCCCAGCATGACGGCGTCGGCGCCCATGGCGATGGACTTGACGATGTCACCGGAGCTGCCCATGCCGCCGTCGGCGATGACATGCACGTAGCGTCCGCCGGATTCATCCATGTAATCCCGGCGGGCGGCCGCGACGTCGGAGATCGCGGAGGCCATCGGCGAATGGATGCCGAGGGCACGGCGGGTGGTGGTGGTGGCTCCCCCGCCGAAGCCGACCAGGACGCCCGCGGCGCCGGTGCGCATCAGGTGCAGGGCCGGCGTGTAGCCGGCGGCCCCGCCGACGATCACGGGGACGTCGAGTTCGTAAATGAACTGCTTGAGGTTCAGCGGCTCGTGGTCTTTGGAGACGTGCTCGGCCGAGACGGTGGTTCCGCGGATGACGAAGATGTCGACGCCGGCGGCCACCACGGTCTTGTAGTGCTCCTGCGTGCGCTGCGGGGTCAGTGAGCCGGCTACGGTGACTCCGGCGGCGCGGATCTCGGCGAGCCGGGACGTGATCAGCTCGGGCTGGATCGGCGCCTGGTAAAGCTCCTGCATGCGCCGGGTGACGGCGGGGCTGCTGGTCTCGTCCGCGAGCCCCGCGATCTCGTCGAGCACCGGTTGCGGGTCCTCGTACCGCGTCCACAGGCCCTCGAGGTCGAGGACTCCGAGTCCGCCGAGGCGGCCCAGGGCGATGACGGTTTCGGGCGACATGGCCGAGTCCATGGGCGCAGCGATGACCGGCATGTCGAACTTGTAGGCGTCGATCTGCCAGGAGACGGAGACGTCCTTGGGGTCACGGGTGCGTCGGTTGGGGACGATCGCAATGTCGTCCAGGGAGTAGGCACGGCGCCCACGCTTGCCTCGGCCAATCTCAATCTCGTAAGTCACTGCTCTAGGTTATCCCAGCGCGCGGTCTTACCCGCGCCCGTGGTTCGGCGCAGAACGGAACAGCCTCCCGGTCCGCAGCACTGTGGAAGGCGATCCCGTCACTCCCCGCTGATCTCCTCCGACTCCGGAACGCTCAGTTGGGATTCGAACATCCGGAAATACCGGCCCCGCAGCGCCACGAGCTCCCGGTGTGTGCCTTGTTCCACGATCCGGCCGTCCTCGAGCATGTAGACGACGTCAGCCTTTTCGATCGTGGCAAGGCGGTGGCTGATGGCGATGATGGTGCTGCCGCGGTCGGCGAAAAGCCGCGTGAAGATCCGGTGCTCGGCCAGCGCGTCGATGGCCGACGTCGGCTCGTCCATCACCATGAACGACGCGCTGCGGTAGAAGTTCCGTGCCATCGCCAGCCTCTGCCACTGCCCGCCGGAGAGGCCGGACCCCTTCCGCCCGCGCGGATCCTCCATCCAGTTGCTGACGTGGTTGTCCAGGCCGTTGGGCAGCTTGTTGATGAATTCGAGGGCCTCGGCGTCCGCCGCGGACCGCCGGATCCGCCCGTCGTCGCGGGCCGAGTCGACGTCGCCGAAAAAGATGTTCTCCGCCGCCGTGGCGAACTCATATTTGAGGAACTCCTGGCTGAGGACGGCCAGGTGGCGGTGCCAGCTGGTCACGTCGACGGCGGCGAGGTCGACGCCGTCGAGCAGCACCTGCCCCGAGTCGGGCCGGTAAAGGCCGGCCAGGATGCGGATCAGTGTCGACTTTCCGGCGCCGTTCTCCCCCACGATCGCAATGTGCTGGCCCTGCCGGATGGTCAGGGAGATGCCGCGGATGACCTCCAGGTCGCTGCCGGTGTAGGTGAAGCGGATGTCCCGCAGTTCCACGGTCCTCGGCGCCTGCAATAGGGGCGGGGCGTGGCCGGCGTTCACGGGCAGGGCCATGAACAGCTCGTAGTCCTTGAGGTTGGCCAGGTCCTCGTCGATCGAGCTGAGCGAGGACACGAGGTTGTTGGCCGTGGACAGCGCCCGGCTGACGATCTGCTGGACGTAGAGGAACTGCCCCACCGGCTGGGCCCGGGCGATGATCTGGCCGACAACCCAGATCAGGGAGACCACTTCGGCGCCGTACTGCAACGCATCGGCCGCGAGTTGTTTGGGGATGTAGCGTTTCTGGAAGTCCAGCCGGCGCTTTTCGTCGGCGTCCCGGAGCCTGGAGCGCAGGCCCATCAGGTAGCCGACGATCCCGTAGAGCCGCATCTCGGCAATATGCTGCGGGCGCAGGAGGTTGGTTTCGATCATCCTGCGCTGCCGCCGCGAATCGACCTGCGTGTTCCAGTGCGCGATTTGTTCGCGCGAGAGCTTGAACTGCAGGTAGACGCTGGGGATGATCGCGACGAGGACGATCACGGCGATCCACCAGCTGACCAGCAGCAGCGCGCCGATGGCCAGGATCACGGACACGAGCTGGGTGAAGATCGCCGCGATCCGGTCCAGGACCCGGGAGTAGGAATCGGAGAAGCGTTTGGCCCGGTCGTAGAGGTCTACCGTCTCCTTGTCGTCGTAGCGCCAGAAGTCCAGGCTCAGGAAGCGCTCGTACATGAGGTCGCCGACGATCGCGCCGACCCGGAAGCTCATGAGCTGCTGGATGTAGCGGTCCACGCTGCTGAACGATCCCCAGAAGAGCCCGAGGACCGCGGTGATGATGACGTAGATGATGGCCTGCCTGCCCGCCTCGGCGTTGCCGGCGTAGGCGGCGGCAAGGGCCGTGGTGGTCAGGGCGGCAAAGTAGGTTGTGACCAGCGGCAGCAGTGCCGAGATCAGCGAGCCAAGGACCTTCATGATGACGGCCGCCGGTGAGGCCCGGAAGCTGACGCGCAGCACCTGGGCGACGGCGCGGGCGTAGGGCTTCAGCGCCAGCTTGCGTTTCGGCTCGCGTGCGGGCACAAGTTCAGACATGACTCCAGCCTAGTTCCGGGGCCCGGAACCGGCGTGAGCGGCGCCGCACCCGTGGGGCGGGGAGGAACGGCGAGCCAAGGCAGAAACGGGTGGGCCCGCCGAACTGGCTTGGGTTCTAACGGTCGTTGCAACACCCAGCATTTTTGGGAGTTGCAACGACCGTGTCTCGTTTAAGCCGTGAATCATCGAGTGGAGCGCGC